>NZ_DAMAGB010000058.1:0-43136 GCF_031995485.1 Janthinobacterium sp. | reverse complement strand
GAGTTCATCCAGGCCGATCCCCCATTGCTGCTCGCAGGCCTCGTTCATCAGCAGCACGCGCGAGTCCGGCGTTTTCAGGAACAGCGCCAGAGGCAGCATGGAAATAATCTCCTGCAGCCGTTTCTCGCTGTCGGCCAGCGCGTGCTGCGCCTGCTTGCGCACGGCGACCTCGCTCGATAGCTGTGTGTTGGCATCCTGCAACTGCGCCGTGCGCAGCGCGATCCGTTGTTCCAGCCCCGCATGCACGGCCGTCAGCGCCCGCTGCGCCAGATGGTATCCGGTGACATCGGTGGCGACGGTGAGCGAGCCGCACAGCTCGCCCTGCGCGTCAAGCAGGCGCTTGCCGCCGACCATCGCCCAGGCCGTGGCGCCATCGGCGCGCTGGTATTCGAGCAGGCGCGCGGTGCAGGTCAGGTCCGCGCCGGCCGTGTCCAGCCGTTGCATCGGGCACAGCCGCGCCAGGGTAGCGTCATCGAAAAAGTCGCCGACATGGCAGCCGACGAGATCCTGCACGGCCAGGCCCAGCATCTCGCCCATGCGCCGGTTGGCGTCCACGATGCGGCCTGCCGCATCGGTTTGCCAGACGCCATCTTGTACCGTGTCGCCGAATTCGCGATAGCGTGCCGCGCTGGCCTGCAGCAATTGTTGCGCCGTGCCGGCCGCATGCCGCTGGTGCCGGTGCAGGCAGTGCAGCGACAGGCCGGCCGCCAGCAGCAAGCCCGCCATCATCGCCAGGCGCGCGTTCCAGGGAGCCGAAGGCCAGGCCGCACCGGCCAGCACGGCAGCCACTGTCAGGCTGACGGTGGCCGCCGCGTGCAGCAGTTGAAATGACAGTTTTGCCATCGTTGCCTTAACATGTCTTGACCTGTGCGCGCTGTTCGCCGGAATTTTTTATGGTGACCTTGCTTTCAAGCATTGTAATGCTGTCTTGTTATTGCTTTAAAAATAATTTCTATCGTGCTCAGGGTGCTGCGCACGACTTGCAGTTGCGCAATATTTTCTTTTTGTTATAGGTTAAAATTCATGCTAATTTGCAAACCAAAAAAGGTAGGCGTTCATGTCGACATGGAAGATCCAGCTTGGCGCAATGGCGGTTCTGATGGTATGTACAGGCTTGTCTGACCAGGTGCGGGCGGCGGTCCCTGACGGCATTCGAGATGCGCTGCAAGGCCAGCGCCTGGGTCTGCTTGCGGGCCAGGATTTCCGCCTGGCTGACGGCAAGTGCCAGGAGTGTGCGACCTTGCCGCAAGCCATGTTCTACTTTCGCGACGAGGTGATCGCCGTGCCCAGGGCGGGCCTGCCGGTGTCCGGCTTCTCCACCACCGCACGCGGCAAGTCCGACGTGCTGGCGTGGGCCGGCGGTACCGGCTCGCAAAGCCTGGCCTATCCCGGCCTGGTCTGGCTGGGCGCGCCGCAACTGGCCGACGCACGCATCTCGCCCGACGGCGCCAGCCTGCGCCTGCCCGGCGGCACGCTGCTGCCATGGCAGCCGGTGCCGAAGATCGCCACCAACCTGTCGTACTTCGACGCCAGCTCGCGCGCTTTCTTTGGCGATAAACCGGTGCGCATGCGCGGCACGCTGGAGCAGGCCGACGGCCAGCCGCGCTTTACGGCGCGTACCATCTGGCCCGGCGACTTCGTGATCAGACAGCAACTGGAAAGCCGGCCCCTGGGCAAGCAGGACAGCCTGATGGACTATGTACGGGCCGAGCACGGCGGCGCCAGGAGCGCGTATTCGAACCGCCTGATCTGGGAGCGCCAGCCGGGAACGGCCAGCACATGGCAGGGCAAGGATCAGCCTGTGCTGGGCATCATGCTCAACGGCGCGCAGGGCGACGATGACGAAGCGTATGGCGGCCATTTTGCGATCGCCACCGGCACTCTCGGGCCGCGCGGGGAAATGGCGGACTGGATCGTGAACAATTTTTATGCGCTCGACGCCTATGGCGAAAAGGGCATCCTGGCCGCGCCCGTGCCGATGGATAACTACCTGGCCGACCTGAACAGCGGGCAATCGTATTACCGTCCTTCCTACATGCTGGTGGCGGTGCTGAACAATGCACGCACGGCGGTGGCCTACCAGGGCGGCGTGCAGCGTATCTACAACCAGTACTACCGGCACGACATCGCCTACGACGGCGCGCTGAACAATTGCGCCGGCCTCAGCATGGATGTGTTTGCATCGCTGGGCTGGCAGATCCCCCGGCGCGGCCCGACCCACAGTTTGATGGCGCTGGCGGGCTACCCTTACAAGGCGATCACCAAGCTCAGCCTCAAAGAAGGGCGCAAGGCCTACGATTACCTGAATGAAGAGCAGACGCGGCTGTATCCTGCGGTGGCGTTTGACGCGGCCGGCCAGGATCTGCTGCAACTGGTGTCCGGCAAGCTGACGCGGGCGCTGACGCCGTTCGAGCAGCAGCTGCAACGCGATGTGGAGGCGCTGATCCTGGTGCGCATTCCGCAGTTTCCGTCGAGCCGTGCGTTCGGCTCGGCGCCCGTGTTTTCGTATGATGAATTCATGGCGCGCGCGCCGGCCGATCCGGCCGACTGGAAGATCATCCCGGTCGAGCCGCGGCCGTTTCCCGCGGCATTGCGCGATGGCCTGGCCAGCGCGCCGCCGGCACGCAGCGTGATGCCGTGGCCGGTGGCGCTGGCCGGTGTCACGCTGCTGGCGGCGCTGTGCGGCACCGCCCTGCTGGCCCGGCGGCTGATACGCCGGCGATCGCGCCGGCGTTCACAGGCGACGGTCTAGCCTGTATTGCGCAGGCCCGCCGCCACGCCATTGATCGACAGCTGAATGCCGCGATGGACGCGCTCGTCGACCTTGTCGTCGCCGGACAGGGCGCGGTGGCGCTTGATCAGCTCGACCTGCAGGTGGTTGAGCGGATCGAGGTAGGCGAAGCGGTTCTGGATCGAGCGCGCCAGCAGCGGGTTGCCCGCCAGGCGTTCCGTGTTGCCGGTGATTAGTTCCAGGCATTGCAAGGTATTGCCATGCTCTTCCGTGATGCGCTTGTAGATGCGCTCGCGCAGTCCGGCGTCAGCCACCAGCTCCGCATAGCGCGAGGCGATCGCCAGGTCCGTCTTGGCCAGCACCATGTCCATGTTCGACAGCAAAGTAGCAAAGAATGGCCATTCGGCGTACATGGTACGCAGGGTGGCGATCTTCTCGTCCTTCGCGCCGTTGCCGTCGTTGATCCACGCACCGATGGCGCTGCCGAAACCGAACCAGCCCGGCAGCAGCAAGCGGCACTGGCCCCAGGAAAAGCCCCACGGAATCGCGCGCAGGTCTTCGATGCGCTGGTTGGCCTTGCGCGACGCGGGGCGCGAGCCGAGGTTCAGCTCGGCGATTTCCGCAATCGGCGTGGCGGCAAAAAAATACTCGGTAAAGCCCGGCGTTTCATACACGAGATGGCGATATGCCTTGTAGGCCAGGTTCGACAGTTCCGCCATCACGGTCTCGAAGCGCTCCAGCCGGGCTGCGTGCTGCGGGTTTTCCGCCTGCGGCGCCAGGCTCGCTTCCAGGGTGGCGGCTACCAGCAGCTCCAGGTTGCGCCGGCCGATTTCCGCATTCGAAAACTTCGAGGCGATGATTTCGCCCTGTTCCGTCAGCCGGATCTGGCCGTTGACGGTGCCCGGCGGCTGCGCCAGGATGGCTTCATAGCTGGGTCCGCCGCCGCGGCCCACCGTGCCGCCGCGGCCATGGAACAGGCGCAGCTTGACGCCGGCCTGCCGGAAGTCGGCCACCAGCGCCAGTTCGGCCTTGTACAGCTCCCAGTTCGACGTGAGAAAACCGCCATCCTTGTTCGAGTCCGAATAGCCGAGCATGACTTCCTGCAGTTGCCCCTGTTGCGCAATCAGCTGCTTCACCAGCGGCAGCGCCATCGCGCGGCTCATGATGCCGGCCGCGCGCTGCAGGTCGGGAATGGTCTCGAACAGCGGGATTACCATCAGTTCGCTGCTGGCGCCGCCGCTGCCATCGACGCGCAGCAATCCCGTTTCCTTCTGCAGCAGCATCACTTCCAGCAGGTCGGATACGGTTTCCGTATGCGAAATGATGTAGTTGCGGATCGCCCGCGCGCCGTAGCGCTCGCGGATATCGCGCGCCGCGCGCAGGATCGCCAGCTCGGAATCGGTCACCTCGCTGTACGTGATGAACGGCGAATACAACAGGCGCGGCTGCGCCAGTTCATTGAGCAGCAGTGCTTCCTTGGCGTCTTCGTCGAGTGCCGAATAGTCGCTTGCCACGCCGCTTTTGGCGAACAGGTCGGCCAGCACTTTTTCGTGCACGTCCGAGGTCTGCCGCATGTCGAGCGAGGCCAGGTGGAAGCCGAAGATATCGGCTGCGCGGCTCAATGTGGCCAGGCGCGGACGGGCCAGCGCGGCGCCGTGGTTGGCCGCCAGCGAGGCGTTGATCACATTCAGATCGGCGACAAACGCCGACGCATCGGGGTAGGGCGCGGCCGCACCGACTTCCTTGCGCAGGATATTTGTGGCGCCCAGCGAGCGGGCGGTGGCGGCCAGGCGTGCATAGATGCCGATCAGCGCGCGCCGGTACGGCTCGTCGCTGCGGTGCGGCGAGGCGTCGGGCGACTGGGCGGCCAGCGCTTCGAGTTCGCTGCTCACGCCCACCAGCAGGGTCGACACCGACAATTCGGCGCCCAGCGCATGGACTTCATCGAGGTAAAAATCGAGGATGGTGGTGGCGTGGCGCGCCAGCGCATGCTGCATGGTGCCGGCATTGACGTTGGGGTTGCCGTCGCGGTCGCCGCCGATCCAGCTGCCCATCTGCACGTAGGCGGAGGCGATCGGCGTGACCGTGCCGTCCGCGTTCGGATACTCCACTGCGATATCGTCCTCGATATCGTCGTACAGGCCCGGCAGCTCGCGCAAAAAGGTGATGCGGTAGTACGACAGAGCGTTTTCAATCTCGTCGGCCACCGTCAGTTTCGAGTAGCGCAGCATGCGCGTCTGCCACAGGGTGGCCACGCGCGAGCGCAGCAGCTGCATGTTGGCCAGGCGCTCTTTCGGCGTTTGCGGCGTGTCGCGCTCGGCCAGCAGGCGCGCGATATCGTGCTCGGCGTCGAGGATGCTCTTGCGCTGCACTTCGGTTGGATGGGCCGTCAGCACCGGCGCGATCAGGGCCTCCTGGAAGAACGTATCGATGGTGGCGCGCGGCACGCCGGCGGCGCGCAGCTTCTTCAGCGCGAAGCCGATGCTGCCCTTCTGTGCCGTGGAGCCGGCCAGCAGGTGGGCGCGGCGGCGGCGGATATGGTGCTGGTCCTCGGCGATATTGGCCAGGTGCGAAAAATACGAGAACGCGCGCACCACGGAATTGGTCTGTTCGCGCGTGAGCTGCTTGAGCATGGCGTCCAGTTCCAGCGCGGCCTCGGCGTCTTCCTCGCGGCGAAAGCGCACCGACGTCTGGCGGATGGTTTCGACCACGTCGAACACGGCGTCGCCTTCCTGTTCGCGCAGCACGTCGCCCAGCAGGCGGCCCAGCAAACGGATATCTTCTTTCAGGGGCGCGTCCTTGTCCTGGCTGGCGGTGGAGGTGGCGGCTGTTTCTGCTGCACTGGCTTCATTGAGCATGATTAAGTACCAAAGTAGGTGTCAAAGAAAAGAATCGGCAAATACGCCGGGCGTTGGGCCGCAGCGGGCAGGGGAGCGCATGATAAAATTTATGATCTTGAACATGGCGTGTGACCGGTTTTGCCGAGTAGGCAAAGGAATAACAATTATAGCGACGCCGGGCCTCTTCCCGATAAACGCGTGAGCGTGGCAGCGTCGAAACAACAACGACAGCGAAAGAACTTGTGTTGAAATCATCCGAAACTCCCCACCAATTGACTATCCCGGCCAAGCTGGTCATCGCCTCGCGCGAAAGCCGGCTGGCCATGTGGCAAGCCGAGCATGTGCGTGCGCGCCTCGCTGCCCTGTATCCGCAGTGTAGCGTTGAAATTCTCGGCATGACCACGCGTGGCGACCAGATCCTCGACCGCGCACTGTCCAAGGTGGGCGGCAAAGGCCTGTTCGTCAAGGAGCTGGAAGTGGCGATGGACGAAGGCCGCGCCGACCTGGCCGTGCACTCCCTGAAAGACGTGCCGATGGAACTGCCAGACGGCTTCAGCCTGGCCGCCATCCTCGAGCGCGAAGATCCGCGCGACGCGTTTGTCTCGAACGACTACGATAATCTCGACGCGCTGCCGCACGGCGCCGTGGTCGGCACCAGCAGCCTGCGCCGCCAGTCGCTGATCGCCGCGCGCTACCCGCACCTGACCATCCTGCCGCTGCGCGGCAATCTCGACACGCGCCTGGGCAAGCTCGATCGCGGCGACTACGCCGCCATTATCCTGGCAGCCGCCGGCCTCAAACGCCTGGGCCTGGAAGAACGCATCCGCACCGTGCTCGACCCCGACTACAGCCTGCCGGCCGCCGGCCAGGGCGCGATGGCGATCGAGATCAAGAGCGAACGCACGGACGGCGTCGACCTGTTTGCCCTGCTGGCGCCGCTGAACCATCTGGCCACCTCGCAGGCCGTGACGGCCGAACGCAAGGTGTCGAAGATCTTCGGCGGCAGCTGCCAGATTCCGCTGGCGGCGTTTGCCACCGTCGATGGCGGCCAGATGCGCTTGCGCGCGATGGTGGCCACGCCGGACGGCGCGCGCATGGCCAGCGCTGATGTGCATGGCGCGGCCGATGCGCCCGAGCAGCTCGGTGAAGCCGTGGCCGAACTGTTGCGCGAGCAGGACGCGGCCGCCATCCTGGCTTCGTGCGCCGTCACGCCGGACCAGCACGAAGGCCTGGCGCCGCATGCCTGACTCTGCAAGAGTCATCATCACGCGGCCGGCCGCGCAAGCCGGGCCGCTGGCCGCCAGCATCGCCGCCCTCGGCCTGCAGGTGGAACTGCTGCCGCTGCTGGAAATCCATGCGCTCGACGGGGCCGAAGAATGCGCGCAGCTGGCCGCCGTGCTGGCGCGTTTGACTGATTACGATCTGGTCGCCTTTGTCTCGCCGAATGCGGTTGACTGCGCCTTTGCGCATCTGGCGAGCTGGCCGGCCGGCGTGGCGCTGGCGGTGGTGGGCGAGGGCAGCCGCCTCGCCTTGGCCGCGCACGGCGTCAACGACAGCAATGCCTCGATCACGTCTCCCGGCGAGCATGCGCGCAGCGATTCCGAGCATCTGCTGCTGGCGCTGGACCTGCCGGCGCTGCGCGGCAGGCGCGTGCTGATCGTGCGTGGCGACGGCGGACGCGATTTCCTCGCCGACGGCCTGCGCGCGGGCGGCGCGCAAGTCGAGTTTGTTACGGCCTACCGGCGCGCCGTGCCCAGGCTGACGCCCACCTTGCGCGCGACCCTGGAACGGCTGCTGGCGCATAATCATGACTGGATCATCACCAGCTCGGAAGCGCTGCGCGGTTTGCTGTCGCTGCTGGGGCAAATGGACGATGGCCACGAGGGCGCAGCGGCATTTGTTGTAAAAATGAAACAGCAGCATTTGATCGTGCCGCACGCCCGCATTGCACAGTCTGCGGCCGAGCTGGGCTTTGCCCGGGTCACCTTGACAGGATCTGGCGACGCAGGCGTGCTGGCCGCGTTACAATCACGACCATGAACGACATGCCTATCTCCTCCGAACCGAATGCCACGCCTGGCAGCGCCGTCCTGACGGCGCCGCAGGCGGCCGATCAACCTGGCTACGCAGTCCCGGGCCGCGCGCCAACGCTGCTCGAGCAGCTGCAAAAGCCGATGAGCATTGCCGTCATCACGCTGGCAGTATTGCTGGCCGCGCAAAGCTGGTCGAGCAGCAAGCAGATCCGCAACCTGCGCGAAGAAGTGGCCAAGCGCCTGCAAAAGGGCGACATCAGCAATGCCGAAACGGGTGTGCTGGCGCGTAACGTGCAGGAAGGCACGAAAGAGCTGCAGATCAAGGTCGGCGCGCTGGAAAACCGCCAGAGCGAAACGCAAAGCCAGCAACTGGCGCTGGAACAGCTGTACAACGACCTGTCGAAGAACCGCGACGAGTGGGCGCTGACCGAGATCGAGCAGGTGCTGTCGACGGCCAGCCAGCAGCTGCAACTGGCCGGCAACGTGCCCGGTGCGCTGATCGCGCTGCAAAACGCCGACCGCAGCCTGTCGCGCTCGGACAAGCCGCAATTCATCACCATCCGCCGCGCGATCGGGCGCGACATGGAAAAACTCAAGGCCCTGCCGAGCGTCGACTCGACCGGCGTGGCGCTGCGCCTGGATGCCGTGATCGCCCAGATCGACGCGCTGCCGATGCTGTCCGACGAAAAGCCGGCCTTGCCGGCGGCGCCGCAGAAAACCGCCAGGCCGGCGCGCAATGCCGACGGCAAGCTGGTCGGGCCGCCAGCGCCGGAACCGCTGCTGCAGCAGGTGCGCAATGGCTGGAACACCTGGAGCAGCGACATGTGGAGCGACGTGAGCCAGCTGATCCGCATCCGCCGCGTCGACACGCCCGAAGCGCTGATGCTGTCGCCGACGCAGTCGTACTTCCTGCGCGAGAACGTCAAGCTGCGCCTGCTCAACGCGCGCATGGCGCTGTTGTCGCGCAACGAGACGGCGTTCCGCAATGACCTGATCGCCGCCCAGGATGCGCTGGCCAGGTATTTCGACACGCGCGCGCGCGCCACGCAGACGGCGCAGGGATTGCTGCGCCAGGTGCAGGCCAGCAACCTGGCGATCGAGATGCCGACCTTGTCCGACAGCCTGACCGCTGTGCGCAACTACAAAGCGAAGTCCTGAGCCCATGCGTCTATTTCTCTGGTTACTCGCCCTGATGGCGGCGGCGATCGGTATCGCCGTGACGGCCCGTTTCAATCCCGGCAACGTGGTGCTGTTCTATCCGCCATACCGCATCGACCTGTCGCTGAACTTCTTCGTGCTGCTGCAGGTGGCCCTGTTCGCGCTGCTGTACTTCCTGCTGCGCGCCTTCCGCGCCACCGTGCGCATGCCGGCCGAAGTGGCCGCCTACCGCCGCCGCAAGCGTGAACGCGACGGCAACAAGGGCTTGCGCGAAGCCTTGAAGGCATTGTTCGAAGGCCGTTTCGGCCACGCCGAGAAAGCCGCGCTGCGCGCCGCCGAACTGGAAGACAATGCGGGCCTGGCCGCGCTGATCGGCGCGCGCGCCGCGCACCGCATGCGCCAGTCCGAGCGCCGCGACAGCTGGCTGGCCCGCGTCGAAGGCGATACGGCGTTAAAGACCGCGCGCCTGATGACGGTCACCGAACTGCTGGTCGACGACCACCAGCCGGAAGCGGCGCTGGCCGCCGTGCGCGAACTGAACGCCAGCGGCACGCGCCATATCCACGCGCTGCAATGGTCGCTGAAAGCGGAACAGCAGGCCAAGAACTGGCCCGAAGTGCTGCGCCTGGTGCGCTCGCTCGACAAGCACCGCGCGCTGCATCCGGCGCTGTCGTCGCGCCTGCGCGAACTGGCGTATGAACACCTGCTGTCGGACCGCACGCACGACGCCGAGTCGCTGATGCGCGTGTGGTCGACGGTGCCGACTTCCGACCGCGTCAAGCCGTATATCGCCTGCCGCGCCGCCACCGCCCTGAACGCGCGCGGCCTGCACGACGAAGCGCGCATGGTGTGCGAAGAGTCCTTGGGCGCCGACTGGGACGACCGCGTGGTGCGCGCCTACCGCGAAGCGGCGGCGCCTTCCGGCACGCCGGCCCTGCTGCTGCAGATCGAGCATTGCGAACAGTGGCTGAAACAGCGCCCGCTGGACGCGGAACTGGCATTGACGCTCGGTTCCCTGTGCCTGAAACAGAAACTGTGGGGCAAGGCCCAGCGCCATCTGGAGCAGGCCTTGTCCGACGCCAGCGACCCGCGCATGGTGCGCGACGCCCATCTGAAACTGGCGCAGATGCACGAGGCGCTGCAGCAGCAGGAGCAGGCGGCGGCGCATTACCGACAGTGCGCGCTGGCGACGATCTTGTAAAACAAAAACCCGTCGCGAGACGGGTTTTTTTTTCCTGTTCAATGACGATATTCCAGTGCCAACAATGTGTCGGATTACGGTCCTGCGGACCTAATCCGACCTACGGGTTTGGCAGCAGCCGTGATATCAAATCGTAGGTCGGATTAGCCCGCAGGGCGTAATCCGACAACAGCCCCGAACAGCGCCAAGCGTTTTAAAACTTGAAATTCGCCGTCAATAACGCATTGCGCGGATCGCCATACACGCCGGTGCCGTACGAGCCCATGCCCGGCATATACGTTTTATCGAACACGTTGTTGATGTTCAGCGCTACCGACAGGCGCGGGCCCACCTGGTAGCGCGCCATCAGGCCCACCACCGCGTAGCTGGGCTGCGTGGCGCGCCAGCGGGAGGCCGTTGACAGCTGATAGTAAGTCTCGCTCTGCCAGGTCAGCGAACCGCCGACGGTCCAGCCGGCCGGCAAGCTGTAGGCGGTGCTCAGCTTGAACAGGTGCTTGGGCTGGTTGGTGTTGACGGCGCTGAGGATCAGGTTCGGCTGCGGCGGGATATGCGAGGTGCGGAAGGTATAGCCGCCAGCCAGGTTCCAGGACGGGGTGACCTGGCCCGACATTTCCGTCTCGATGCCCTTGCTGGTGACGCCGGCGATCGGGCGGTAGATCTCGCCGCCGGTGGTGCTGTTGATGCCCTGGTATTGCGGCGCGTTGTCCTGCTCGATCTTGAACACGGCCGCGCTGGCGTTGATGCGGCCATCGAGCCACTCGCCTTTCACGCCCGCTTCCATGCTTTTGCCGGTCAACGGGTCGAGCGCGCTGTCGCTGGCGTCCTTGTAATAGGTCTGCGGCTTGAAGATGTCGGTATAGCTGGCGTAGACCGACCAGGTCTTGTCCAGGTCATACACCACGCCCGCATACGGCACCACTTTTGCGCTCTCGTCCAGGTTGTCCGACACAGTTTTCACGCCGGCCACCGACACCTGGTAGTCATACAGCTTGTACCAGCTGGCGCGCGCGCCGAGGATCACCGACAGATCGTCAAGCGGGCGCAGGCGCACGGCCCCCGACGCGCCTTTTTCGGTGATGGTGGTGTCGCGGTCGGCCCGTTTGGTCTGCGTCGGCAGCACCAGGTTGCCGTCCCACACGCGGTAGTCGGGCACGGTGACGAAGCTGCTGGTATACATCTGCGCGTCCTTGTTCTGGCGCGAGTAGCCGGCGCCCAGCATCAGTTCATGCTGGCGGCCGAGCAGGGTAAACGGACCGGTGGCGGCCAGGTTGGCCGTGTCGGTGCTGGCCTGGGTCGGCAGCGGGCCGCCCAGTAGGCGGATGCCGGCGCCCGTTTGCTGGTTCATGTAGCCGTTGTAGGCCGAACCGTACAGCACGTCTTTCGACTGCTTCAGGTGGCTGGCGGCGGCGTCGAGCTTCCAGCCATTGTCGAACGCGTGCTTGAGCGTGGCGAAGGTATTGGTGCTGTCGTTGTCCCAGTACGACCAGCGCGCGGCCGGGTTCAGCGAACGGCGAAAGCGGGTTTGCGAGCCGTCGCTGTAGAACAGCGGCAAATGGCCGAAGGTGGCGCCGTCGGCGCGGCTCTGCATGTAGTCGACGCCCAGGCTCAGCGTGGTGCGCGGCGCCAGGTCGGCTTCGACGATGGCGTACAGGCTGCGCGTGTTGCGCTGGTAGTAGTCGATATACGAGTCGGCATTCTGCGCCGCCGCCACCACGCGCGCGCGCACGCTGCCGGACGCGTTCAAGGGGCCGCCCACGTCGGCCACGCCGCGGTACTTGTTCCACGAGCCCACGCTGCCGTTGACCGACGCGGCAAATTCGCCGGTCGGCCGCTTGCGCACCAGGTTGATGGTGGCCGACGGATTGCCGGCGCCCGTCAGCAGGCCGGTCGCGCCTTTCACCACTTCGACGCGGTCATACACGGCGCTGTCGCCGATGGCCGTGGTGTACTGGTTGGAGCTGTCGAGCGTGTTGGGCATGCCGTCGAACTGGAAGTTTTCGATGGTGTAGCCGCGCGCATAAAAGGTGGCGCGTTCGCTGTCGTTGCGCCCGACGGTGACGCCGACGACCTTTTCCAGGATATCGGGCACGCTGTTCAGGGCCTGGTCATCCATCTGCTGGCGCGTGACGACGCTGACCGATTGCGGCGTTTCGCGGATCGACAGGCCCATGCGGGTCGCCGTGCTCATTGAAGGCGTGGTGTAGCTGCCGCTGTTTTCGGTGACGTTCGGGGCTTCGGCGCGGGCGCTGACGCTGACTGGCGCCAGCGTCTGCTCGCCGCCGGCCGCGCGGCGCAGGGTGTAGCCGCCGTTGCCCTGGTCGACCGCTTCCAGGCCGCTGCCGGCCAGCAGCGCGGCAAAGCCGGAAACCGGCGTATGCACGCCCTGCAGGCCGGGCGAGGTGCGGCCGCTGGCCAGTGCCGGGTCATAGGTCAGCGCCACGCCGGCGGACGCGGCAAACAGATTGAGGGTGGAGACCAGCGGGCCGGCGGCGATCTGGTAGGGCCTGGCGGAGGCAGTGGCGGCAGCCGGGGCGGCGATAGCGACGGCGGGCAGCGACAGCGCCATGGCCAGCAGCGCGCCACGCATGGCGATGGTGAGAGGTAGAGGAGTGCAGCGGTGATCAAGCATGATGGGCCCAGGTGATTGATTGACAGGTGGTTGGTATTGCTTCTGTCCTGTAGGCCGTGCGAAAAACAAAAAGATGAAAATATTTTTGAAAATAATGTCAGGCGGGTTCCAGCGTCACCCAGTAGCGCGTCAGGCTGCGCATCCTGAGCGGGAACGATTGCACCAGCAGCAGCAGCGCGCGGTCGGTGTCGGCCAGCGGAAATACGCCGGAAATGCGCAGCTGCGCCACGCGCGGATCGCACGCCAGCCGGCCATGGCGGTAGCGCGCCAGGTCGGCCACCACCTCGCCCAGGCTGCGGTTGTTCACCAGCAGGCTGCCGGTCTGCCACAGGCCTGCGCCTTCATCCGCCTCGCCGATTGCGTCGATGCCGGCGGCACCCAGGCTTGCCTGCTGGCCGGCGCGCAGCACCACGGCCTTGCCCGGTGCGCTGGCGGCGCGCAGCTCCACCGCGTCGTCCAGCACCACCACCTGCGCGTGATGGTCGAACTGGCGCACCGTGAAGCGCGTGCCCAGCGCGCGCGCCGTGCCTTGCCTGGTGTCGACGATCAACGGGCGCGGGTCTGCCGGTGCGCCCGCTCCTTGCCGGTGGCGTGCCGTCTCGACCAGAATTTCGCCCGACAGCAGCCGCACGCGGCGCTCGCCGGCATCGAACGCGATGTCCACGGCGCTATGGGTGTTCAGGATCAGCAGCGATCCGTCCGGCAGTTGCACGCGGCGCTGCTGGCCCACGCCGGTGCTGTAATCGGCCAGCAGCGGCTGTACCAGGCCATGTTGCTGCGCCGTTTGCCATGACAGATAGCCGAAGGTGCCGGTCGAGGCCAGTGCCACCACGCTGCGCAGCACCTGGCGGCGCCCCTGGTCGCCGGACGCCAGCCTGGCGCGCAGCACGGGCGATGCCACTTCGGGCGGCGCCTGCTGCAAGGTGGCGCGCATCGCCTCGATGCGCTGCCAGGCGCGCTGGTGGTCCGGGTGCTGCTGGTGCCAGCGCTGCCAGGCCTGCCGGTCGGCGTCGCTGGCGCTGCCCGAACACAGGCGCGCATACCAGGCCACGGCCTGCTTGCGCACGGCCGCGTCATCGCGCGGCGTGACAGTTGTTTGCTTCATGGCGCCAGCGCATCGCAGTGTTCGACGCAATGTTCAATCGCCGTGCACATATAGTTGCTGACCGTGCGTTTGGTCACCCCCAGCTGCTGCGCGATCTGTTCGTAGGTGAGGCCGTCGAGCTGCGACAGCAGGAAAGCCTGGCGCACGGCCGGTTTCAGGCCGTCGAGCATATTGTCGATGGCGACCAGCGCTTCGAGCACGATGGCGCGGGTTTCCGGCGAGGGCGCATGCGCTTCGGGCAGGGCCGCCAGTGCATCGAGATAGGCGCGTTCGATATCCTTGTGGCGGAAAAAGTCGGCCACCAGGCCGCGCGCGATGGCGCCCAGGTAGGCGCGCGGCGCCAGCAAGGCCGGAGTATCGCGCCGCGCCAGCACGCGCAGAAAAGTATCGTGCGCGAGGTCGGCCGCGTCACAGGCATTGCCCATCTTGCGGCGCAGCCAGCCCTGCAGCCAGCCGTGGTGGTCGCTGTACAGGGCGGTAACGTCGGGTGCTGAAAGTGCGGGAGCGGAAGACACGTAAAGTCAGATAATAATGGTTCTCATTTACAAATCATAGCATTGCCGGGCCGCCAGCGCCACCGTTGTGGCGTCGCTTGACAGAATCGCCACACCAGCGTGCTCACAGGGCTGCTGCGGCGCACAAGGCGCGTGTACTTCGCTATAATTGCGCGGTTAAAACACTGTCAGCACACACGAGGAAAACCCCATGAGCTTGAATAAAGTGCCTTCGGGCCGCGATTTGCCGAACGACTTCAACGTGATCATCGAAATTCCGATGAACGCCGATCCGATCAAATATGAAGTGGACAAGGAATCGGGCGCGATTTTCGTCGACCGCTTCATGGGCACTGCCATGCACTACCCATGCAACTACGGCTATGTGCCGAACACCCTGTCGCCGGATGGCGACCCGGTCGACGTGCTGGTGATCACCCCATTCCCGCTGTTCCCTGGCGTGGTGGTGCGCTGCCGTCCTATCGGCGTGCTGAAAATGACCGACGAGTCGGGCGAAGACGCGAAAGTGCTGGCCGTGCCGGTCGATAAAGTACTGTCGATCTACAGCCACTGGCAGAAACCGGAAGATCTGAACGAACTGCGCCTGCGCCAGATCCAGCATTTCTTCGAGCACTACAAAGACCTGGAAAAAGGCAAATGGGTCAAGATCGACGGCTGGTACGGCGTTGACGAAGCCCGCGCTGAAATCCTGAACGGCGTTGCCGCTTACAAGAAAGACGCGGAAGACAGCGCTTCGTAATCGCCGCCATGCCATAAAAAATGCCCCCGTGCCAGCTCTGGCACGGGGGCATTTTTATTGGTACGTGGCGCTCAGTGAGCGGCAATCACGCCCATGTTCAATAACGCCAGCACAACCATGCCCAGCACGATGCGGTAGGCCACGAACGGCCAGTAGCCGCGGCTGCTGACGATGCGCAGGAACACCACGATCACGCCATAGCCGACAAAGAAGGCAATGATGGTTGCCAGCAGAGTGGGGCCGGGGGCGACCGGGCCGGCCACGCCCCAGCTTTTGTACAGCTGGTAAAAGCCCGACGCCAGCACGGCCGGAATCGCCAGCAAAAAGGAATAGCGGGCCGCCGCTTCGCGCGTGTAGCCCATCATCAGTCCGGCCGTGATGGTGCCGCCCGAGCGCGACACGCCCGGGATCAGCGCCATCGCCTGCGCAAAGCCGAAGATGATGCCGTCGCGCCAGCGCATGCGCGACAGCGGCAGCTGGTGGCGGCCGTAGCGGTCGGCCGCGCCCAGGATCAGGCCGAACACGATCAGCATGATGGCGGTCAGGTACAGATTGCGCAGATAGGTTTCGATGGCGTGCTGGAACAGCAAGCCCAGGATCGCGATCGGCAGCGAGCCGATGATGACCAGCCAGCCCAGGCGCACATCGGGATGGGCTTTCGCTTCAGCCGTCGCGCCGCTGCCGGGCAGGGCGCCGAACCAGGCCAGCGCAATCCGTAAAATATCCTTGCGGAAGAAAATCAGCACGGCCAGTTCGGTGCCGATCTGGGTAATGGCCGTAAACGCCGCGCCGGGGTCGGCGCCGGACGGTAAAAACGGGCCGATAATGCGCAGGTGCGCGCTCGACGAGACGGGGAGAAATTCGGTCAGGCCCTGGATCAGGCCCAGCAGGGCGGCTTCCCACCAGCCGATCACGCCGCTCATGCGGCAACTCCACGGCGCGCACGGTGACGGCCGGTCAGATTAAATACTTGCAATTACATTCACCAAAAAGAGAAAGTTGAGCGGAGCCGCCAACGAGGGCCGGCAGGGCGGGCAGTACACGCTTGCTGCAGGCATGACTTTTTCCAGCTTAACACAGCCGTATTACTTATAAAACCGGCAGTTTTTACAGTGCGGGCGCCCCGCGAAACGGACTGTGTTCGTTCAGCTCATCGAGATAGGCATCGATGCCGCCCCGTTCCCGTTCCAGGAAACGCTCGACGGCGTCGGCAAACGACGGATGGGCCAGCCAGTGCGCCGACCAGGTCTTTTGCGGCAGGAAACCGCGCGCCATCTTGTGCTCGCCCTGGGCGCCGCCTTCGAAGGTGGCGATGCCCTGCGCGATGCAGAACTCCAGCGGCTGGTAATACGCCGTCTCGAAATGCAGGCAGGGCACGTGCTCCAGCGCACCCCAGTAGCGGCCGTACAAGGTATCTGCCGTGTGGATCACCAGCGAAGCGGCAATTGCCCGGCCGTCGCGTTCGGCCACCACCAGCAGGATATTGCCGGGCATGCTGGCGCCGATGCGCTCGAAGAATTCCAGGCTCAGATACGGCGACGAGCGGTGTTCGGCATAGGTATTGCTGTAGCAGCGGTGAAAGAATTGCCATAGCGCCGGCGTGATGTCGGCGCCGCGTACCTGGCGCATGGTGACGCCCGCTTCCACCACCTTGCGCCGTTCGGCGCGGATATTCTTGCGTTTCTTGTGTTCCAGCGTGGCCAGGAATTGTTCGAAATTCGCATAGCCGGGATTGAGCCAGTGAAACTGCACGCCGCTGCGCAGCAAGAAGCCGGCTTGCTCCAGCTGCCGCGCTTCGGCTTCCGGCGGAAACAGGATATGCGTGGACGAGACCTTGCTCGCTTCCTGCTGTGCCTGCAGAAAGGCCAGCAGGGCCGCGCGCGCCTGCCCGTCGCGCGCCAGCAGGCGCGTGCCGCTGACGGGCGTAAACGGAATCGCCGACAGCAGTTTCGGATAATATTCCAGGCCATGCTGCTGGTAGGCATCCGCCCAGGCCCAGTCGAACACATACTCGCCATACGAGTGCAGTTTGACATACAGGGGCAGGGCGGCGGCCAGCGTGTCGCCTTGCCACAGCACCAGAAACTGCGGCTGCCAGCCGGAGTCGGCGCTTGCACAGCCCGATTCGTGCATCGCATGCAAAAAGGCATACGACAGGAAGGGATTGGGCTCGGCCTGCAGCGCCAGCAGTTCAGCCCAGGCCGCTTCGCCAATTTCAGCCAGAGAAGAGACGACACCCGTGCGATAATTCATTGTTGTGGTTTGCATTCATCACTTTCGGGTCGCGCCGTCGGCCTGCGCACCCCCGGGGTTTGCCCCGTCTTTGTTAATAAAACGAAATATCCAACATCATGACAGTCAAAGTCGCAATTGCTCAAATGAATAGTACGGTCGGCGATCTGGCCGGCAACCGCGCCAAAATTCTTGACCTGGCCCGCCGCGCCCATGCTTCCGGCGCCGATATCGTGCTGACCCCGGAACTGTCGCTGGTCGGCTATCCACCGGAAGACCTGCTGCTGCGCAATGCATTCTACGCAAAAACGCAGCAAGCGTTTGCCGCACTGGCCGCCGACCTGGCGCAGTTCCCCGATCTGCACGTGGTGGTAGGCCTGCCGCTGCAGGATGACAGCGGCACCGTGCGCCATAACGCCGCCTCGGTGCTGGTCAACGGCCAGGTGCTGGGCACCTACCGCAAGCACGATCTGCCGAACACCACCGTGTTCGATGAGAAGCGCTACTTTTCGTCCAGCGACCAGCCCCTGGTGTTTGCCGTCAAGGGCGTGCGCTTCGGCATCAATATCTGCGAAGACACGTGGTTTGCCCATGCACCGGCCCGTGCGCGCGCGGCCGGCGCCCAGGTGCTGCTGGTGCCGAACGGCTCGCCATATCACATGAACAAGCAGCATCTGCGCTACGAGACCATGCGCCGGAACGTCTGCGCGCAAGGCCTGTCGTTGGTGTACGCGAATCTGGTCGGCGGGCAGGATGAACTGATCTTCGACGGCGACTCGTTCGTGATGGACGCCAATGGCACGATTTGCGCGCAGCTGCGCCATTTCGAGGAAGACCTGCGGATCGTCGAGTTCGATGGCGCCATTCCCGTGCCGCAGCCGGTGGCCGCGCCGCTGCCGGTCGAGGCCCAGGTGTACCAGGCGCTGGTGCTGGGCGTGCGCGACTATATCGGCAAGAACGGTTTTCCCGGCGTCTTGATCGGTATGTCGGGCGGCGTCGATTCGGCGCTGACGCTGGCCATTGCCGTCGATGCGCTCGGTGCCGACAAGGTGCGCGCCGTGATGATGCCGTCGCAGTTTACCGCCGATATTTCATGGATCGACTCGCGCGACATGGTAAAACGGCTCGATGTGCGCTACGATGAAATTCCGATCAAGCAAACCTTCGACGCCTTCCGCGCCACCCTGGCTGAAGAGTTCGCCGGCCTGGCCGAAGACGCGACGGAAGAGAACATCCAGGCGCGCATCCGCGGCACCTTGCTGATGGCGCTGTCGAACAAGCATGGCAGCATCGTACTGACGACCGGCAACAAGAGCGAGATGGCGGTTGGCTATTGCACCCTGTACGGCGACATGGCGGGCGGCTTCGCGGTCATCAAGGATATCGCCAAGACGCTCGTGTATCGCCTGTGTGCGTACCGTAACAGCGTGTCCGATGTGATTCCGGAGCGCATCCTGACGCGCGGACCGTCCGCCGAACTGCGCGCCGACCAGCTGGACCAGGATTCGCTGCCGCCGTACGATATCCTCGACGGCATCATGCAGCTGTATATGGAAGAGAACCGGCCGATCGCCGAAATTATCGAAGCCGGTTATCCGCCGGCCGACGTGGCCCGCATCACGCGCCTGATCAAGATCAATGAATACAAGCGCCGCCAGTCGCCGGTCGGCATCCGCGTCACCCACCGCGGCTTTGGCCGCGACTGGCGCTACCCAATTACCTCGAAATTCTACGAATAAGATGGAGTTTGCTTTCGCCCCAATGGCTGAAAGGCCGGGGTCGGACCCTGAGGGTCCGACCCCAGGGTTTGCTGTTGGGGTACATACACAACAAATTGTCGCATCATTATGTTTATGAACAGGAGAAAGCCATGAAACAGATTACCGCCATCATCAAACCATTCAAGCTCGACGAAGTACGCGAAGCGCTGGCCGATGTGAATGTGACGGGTTTGACCGTGACGGAAGTAAAAGGTTTCGGCCGCCAGAAAGGCCACACCGAACTCTACCGTGGCGCCGAGTACGTGGTCGACTTCCTGCCGAAGGTCAAGGTTGAAGTGGTGGTCGACGACAGCGTGTCCGAGCAGGTGGTCGACGCCATCATCAAGGCGGCGCGCACCGGCAAGATCGGCGACGGCAAGATTTTTGTCCGCAATATCGAGCAGGTCATCCGCATCCGCACCGGCGAAACCGGCCCGGAAGCCGTATAAGCATTCTCTTCGGTCGGATTACGCCGTAGGTCGGATTAGCGCTCCGCGCGTAATCCGACACCATTGTTGGTCAGGCATCCGACACCGTTGTTGGCAGGGCGGGGCAACTCACCGCCCCAGCCGCATATCAAACTTCCAGCTGATCAGCCGCATGATGGTAATGCCGCTGGCGCTGGTCCACAGCGCGAAATCGTGCTCGACGCCAAAATGCTTCTGCAGCAAATAGGCCCAGCAGCCGATAAACGCGCAGATCGCATACGGTTTGCCATCGCGAAATACCATCGGTACTTCGTTGCAGACGATATCGCGCATCACGCCGCCGAAGATCCCCGTAATCACGCCCATCATCGATGCAATGAATAGCGGCATGCCCGCGCGCATCGCTTCGGCCACGCCGGCAATCGCAAACATGCCCAGGCCGATCGCGTCCGCCACCACGATCAGCCGTTCGGAGACGATTTCCCGCAGGTGCTGGATCAGCGGCGCCGCAGTCAGGGCCAGCACGAAGATCAGGATCGCGTATTCCTGGTGCGAAACCCAGAACAGGGGCCGCTTGTCGAGCAGGATATCGCGCAAAGTCCCCCCGCCAAACGCCGTGATAAAGGCCACCACGAACACGCCCACCAGGTCCATGCGCTTCCTGCGCGCTTCGATAAAACCGGAAAAGGCGCCCACCAGGATGGCGATCACTTCAATCAGTTTGATCAGCGAGCCGGGCGGCAATTGGGGTGGCATCATGGGAGGCGGCGGCCGGACTGTTGCCCGGCAAAAAATAATAGCCACAGGTTAACATGACACGGCCCCGAATGGTGACAAACGGGGCCGTGTTTCAGAGCAACTTATGAGTGCTAAGCAGGGCAGGGCTAGCGCACCGCCTGCAGCGCCGACGCCAGCAGCACCGTCAGCGCGCCATCGCCGCCTTCGGAGCGGCGCGACTGGCAAAAGGCGATCACTTCCGGCTTTTGCACCAGCCAGCTGTGCACCATCGATTTCAGTACCGGTTCCTGGCCTTTCGAACCGAAACCCTTGCCGTGGATCACGCGCACGCAGCGCAGCTTGCGCCGCGTCGCATGGGCAAGAAAAGCGCCGATGCCGTCGCGCGCCTCGTCGCGGCGCAGGCCGTGCAGGTCCAGCTCATCCTGGATCGGCCAGTGGCCCTTGCGCATCTTTTTGATCACGTCGGGGCCGACGCCTGGCGCCGCATAGTTGAGGGCCGGATCGTTTTCCAGGTAGTGGTCGACTTCGAACAGGTCCGACAGCGACTCGCGCAGCACGGCCGCATCGTCTTCCTCGCGCGACAGCTTGCGCGCCGGCTGCGTCGACGTCATGGCAGGCGTCTTCGGCAGCGCCGGCACATAGCGGTCGGACTCGGGCAGGCGCTTGACGCCGCCGATGCTGGCCTTGAACAGATTGCCTTCCACCGCCTGCACCTGGGCCTTTTTGGTGCGCTCGGCCTGCTCGATCGCGCGCGCCTCGGCCTGCTCCCTGAGCTGCTTGCTCACGGCTTTCAGGTCGGCAAAGTCTTTCATCGACGCCACGAGGATTACTCCTGGCCTTCCAGGTAGCGCTGGGCGTCCAGTGCTGCCATGCAACCAGTGCCGGCGCTGGTGATGGCCTGGCGGTAGATATGGTCCTGCACGTCGCCGGCGGCAAACACGCCGGGCGCGCTGGTGGCGGTGGCCATGCCTTCGAGACCGGTTTTGGTCTTGATATAGCCGTTGTGCATGTCGAGCTGGCCTTCGAAGATGCCGGTGTTCGGCTTGTGGCCGATCGCAATGAACACGCCATGCACGTTCAGCGCTTCGATCTTGCCGTCGATGGTGGACTTGATGTTCAGGCCCGTCACGCCGCCTTCGTTGCCCGTCACTTCGTCCAGCGTATGGTTGTATTTCAGCACGATCTTGCCTTCGGCAACCTTGGCGTTCAGGCGGTCGATCAGGATCGCTTCGGCGCGGAATTTGTCGCGGCGGTGGATCAGCGTGACCTTGTCGGCGATGTTCGACAGGTACAGCGCTTCCTCGACGGCCGTATTGCCGCCGCCCACCACGGCCACTTCCTGGTTGCGGTAGAAGAAGCCGTCACAGGTGGCGCAGGCCGACACGCCCTTGCCCATGAAGGCCGATTCCGATGGCAGGCCCAGGTACTGTGCCGAGGCGCCAGTGGCGATGATCAGCGTGTCGCAGGTGTACTCGTGGCTGTCGCCTTTCAGGCGGATCGGTTTTTCGTTCAGGAAGGTGGTGTGGATATGGTCAAACACGATTTCCGTATTGAAGCGCTCGGCGTGCTGCAGCAGGCGCTGCATCAGGTCCGGGCCTTGCACGCCCATCGGATCGCCGGGCCAGTTTTCCACGTCGGTGGTGGTCATCAGCTGGCCGCCCTGTTCCACGCCGGTGACCAGCATCGGCTTCAGGTTGGCGCGCGCGGCATAGACGGCTGCGCTGTAGCCGGCAGGGCCGGAGCCGAGGATCAAAACGCGGGCGTGTTTGGTAGTGGTCATGATGGGGCTTCTCTATGTGTGGGGTCTATCCGAATTGGGGGCAATCACGTCAAGGACAAGGGAGTATTGTGCTTGCGCAAGCTATGCCCGGATTATAGACCAAGCCGTCCACACAGACGAATCGTGGGGTGGTTTGCACCATATATGGCTTAGAATACCAGCTTATGATGGGATATTCCCTTACAGAAACACTTATTGAACGCATATCACCGTGCAGCGCATCCCAGAATGACTAAATCAGCCCAGGCCAACCAGAATAGTTACACCCGCAAGCCGGTCGTGCGCCGGCCGCTGCCGAACCGGCTGGTACGGTTGCTGTCGGAAGCGCGCTGGTTCGCGTTTGCCGCGTTTGCGCTGTATTTCGTGCTGATCTTGGCCAGCTTCAACAAACTCGATCCGGGCTGGTCGCATGCGACCAATGTCGACAAGGTGGCCAACCTGGGCGGCAAGCTGGGCGCGACCCTGTCCGACCTGCTGCTGTATATCTTCGGCTTTTCCGCCTGGTGGTGGTGCGTGTGGCTGCTGCGCACGGTGTGGAATGGCTATCGCCGGCTCAGCAACCGTTTCCTGCTGGAGCAGGAAGAAGAGGTGGAACGCGAACACCATATCGAGATGCTGATCCGCATCGTCGGCTTTTCCATCATGCTGATCGGCAGCATGGGCCTGGAATACCTGCGCATGGCGAAAAGCCTGCATGTGCAATTGCCGCGCGAACCCGGCGGCGTGCTGGGCCAGCTGGTCGGCCATTCCAGCCATGTGGCATTCGGTTTTACGGGCGCGACCCTGCTGTTGCTGCTGCTGTTCGCGCTGGGCTTTTCGCTGTTCTTCCATGTCTCCTGGCTGCAGGTGGCCGAGCGCATCGGCGCGGCCATCGAAGACAGCTTCAACTGGTTCGTGCTGCGCTACCGCGACCGCGAAGACCGCCGCCAGGGCGAAGTGGCCGCCGTGCGCCGCGAAGAAGTGGTTGTCATCGAACGCGCCAAGCATGTGGAAAAACACGTGGCCGCGCCGCCGGTCAAGATCGAGCCGCAGGTGGTTGCGGTGGTCAAATCCGAGCGCGTGGAAAAGGAACGCCAGGCGCACCTGTTCGCAGGCCCGAGCGATGGCAGGCTGCCGCCGCTGTCCCTGCTCGACGAAGCGCCGGCCGTGGTCGAAACCGTGTCGGTGGAAACACTGGAATTTACCAGCCGCCTGATCGAAAAGAAATTGTCGGACTTTGGCGTCGATGCCAAGGTCGTGGCCGCTTACCCCGGCCCGGTCGTCACGCGCTACGAGATCGAACCGGCCACCGGTGTCAAGGGCAGCCAGATCGTGGGGCTGGCGCGCGACCTGGCCCGTTCGCTGTCGCTGACCTCCATCCGCGTGGTGGAAACGATTCCTGGCAAAAACTACATGGCGCTGGAACTGCCGAACAGCAAGCGCCAGATCGTGCGCCTGACGGAAATTCTCGGCTCCAAGGTCTACAACGATGGCGTATCGAGCCTGACGATTGCGCTGGGCAAGGATATCGCCGGCAAGCCGGTGGTGGCGGATCTCGCCAAGATGCCGCACCTGCTGGTGGCCGGTACCACCGGTTCCGGCAAATCGGTGGGCATCAACGCGACCATCCTGTCGCTGCTGTACAAGTCCGATCCGCTCGACGTGCGCCTGATCCTGATCGATCCGAAGATGCTGGAAATGTCGGTCTACGAAGGCATTCCGCATCTGCTGGCGCCAGTCGTCACCGACATGCGCCAGGCCGGCCATGCGCTGAACTGGGCCGTAAACGAGATGGAACGCCGCTACAAGCTGATGAGCAAGATGGGCGTGCGTAACCTGGCCGGCTACAACACCAAAATTGCCGAGGCCGCCAAGCGCGAGGAACATATCCCGAATCCGTTCAGCCTGACGCCGGATTCGCCGGAGCCGCTGGAAAAACTGCCGACCATCGTCATCATCATCGACGAGCTGGCCGACCTGATGATGGTGGTGGGCAAGAAAGTCGAGGAACTGATCGCCCGTATCGCGCAAAAGGCGCGCGCTGCCGGTTTGCACTTGATTCTGGCGACGCAGCGCCCATCTGTAGACGTGATCACCGGTCTGATCAAGGCGAATATTCCGACCCGTATCGCGTTCCAGGTGTCCTCGAAGATCGACTCGCGCACCATTCTCGACCAAATGGGCGCGGAAACGCTGCTGGGCATGGGCGACATGCTGTATATGCCGCCCGGCACCGGCCTGCCGATGCGCGTGCACGGCGCGTTCGTGTCCGATGAAGAGGTGCACCGCGTGGTCAGCCACCTGAAGCTGCAGGGCGAGCCGAACTATATCGAGGGCATCCTCGAAGGCGGCACCCTGGAAGGCGAAGGCGGCGAGGCCGGCGGCGCGCCGGGCGAGGGCGGCGGCGAGGCCGATGCCCTGTACGACCAGGCCGTGCAAGTCGTCCTGAAAAACCGCCGCGCCTCGATTTCGCTGGTGCAGCGCCATCTGCGCATCGGCTACAACCGCGCGGCCCGCCTGCTCGAACAGATGGAGCAGAGCGGAGTTGTCTCAACCATGCAGTCCAATGGCAACCGGGAAATCCTGGTGCCGGCGGCCAGTGCCGAACCAGGATAAGAAGAATGAGCAAACAGACTATCGCAACACAATTCATCATCGGCGCCACCAGCGTCGCCTGCAGCCTGCTGTTCGCGGCCAGCGCCTCGGCCAGCGCGCTGGAGCAATTCAAGACCTTTGCCGCCGGCACCAAGTCGGCCAAGGGCGAGTTCGTGCAGCGGCAAGTGAAAAAGGCGGACGCGGGCGGCAAGGCCAAGGTTTCGACCCCAGCCAGCGGCACCTTTGAATTTGCCCGTCCAGGCAAGTTCATCTGGACCTACCTGAAACCGTACGAGCAACTGCTGCAGGCCGATGGCGAGCAGCTGTATATCTACGACAAGGACCTGAGCCAGGTCACCGTCAAGAAACTCGGTGACGCGCTCGGTTCGTCGCCGGCCGCCATCCTGTTCGGCAGCAACGACCTGGAAAAGAATTTCACCCTGGCCGAAGCGGGCACGCGCGACGGCCTGGAATGGCTGAAAGCGACGCCGAAAGCCAAGGACACCACATTCGACGAAATCAATATCGGCCTGCGCAACGGCGTGCCCGAAGCGATGGAGCTGCGCGACTCGTTCGGCCAGACTTCGCTGCTGTCGTTCAAGAACTTCCAGAAGAATCCGTCCCTGGCGGCCAATCACTTCAAATTCGTGATGCCCAAGGGCGCGGACGTCATCAATAACTGATTTTTTGACGCAACCTTCCTGACCGGCCTCGCAGCGATGCGGGGCTTTTGCATTTTTTAATGGACATTGTCATGGCGGATCTGTTCTCGCAAAAACCCGTGGCGCCGCTCGCTGAAGCGCTGCGCCCCAAGACGCTCGACGAAGTGGTCGGCCAGTCGCACCTGCTGGGAGAGGGCAAGCCCTTGAGGCTGGCATTCCAGTCGGGCCAGCCCCACTCGATGATCTTCTGGGGCCCACCCGGCGTCGGCAAGACCACGCTGGCGCGCCTGACCGCCTCGGCCTTCAAGTGCGAGTTCATCGCCCTGTCGGCCGTGTTTTCCGGCGTCAAGGATATTCGCGCCTCGATGGAGCAGGCCGAGCAGAACCTGGCCATGGGCAAGCACACGATTCTGTTCGTGGACGAAATTCACCGTTTCAACAAGTCGCAACAGGATGCGCTGCTGCCTTATGCGGAAAGCGGCCTGGTGACCTTTATTGGCGCAACCACCGAGAATCCTTCATTTGAAGTCAATTCCGCTCTGTTGTCGCGCGCCCAGGTGTATGTGCTGAAGTCGCTGACCGATGAAGAGCTGAGGCTGCTGCTCAAGCGCGTGCAGGATGAAGGCGCACTGGGCGAACTGGCGTTCGAGGACCAGGCGGTCGACACCATCATCGGCTATGCGGACGGTGACGCCCGGCGCTTCCTGAACCTGCTGGAACAGTCCCATACGGCAGCCAAAACTTCCGGCATCGCACTGGTCACGGCGGACTTTCTGCAAAACGCCCTGACCCTGAACAGCCGGCGTTTCGACAAGGGCGGCGACAACTTCTATGACCAGATTTCTGCCCTGCACAAGTCGGTACGCGGCTCCCATCCCGATGCGGCGCTGTACTGGCTGACCAGGATGCTCGATGGCGGGGCGGACCCCCGCTACCTGTCCCGGCGCATCGTGCGCATGGCGTGGGAAGACATCGGCCTGGCCGACCCGAGAGCCATGCAGATTGCCAACGACGCGGCATTGACCTACGAGCGCCTGGGCAGTCCGGAAGGCGAGCTGGCGCTGGGCCAGGCAGTCATCTACCTGGCCATCGCCGCCAAAAGCAATGCCGGCTACAACGCCTACAACCAGGCCAGGGCGTTTGTAAAGAAAGACAAGAGCCGCGAGGTGCCGGTGCACTTGCGCAATGCGCCGACCAAGCTGATGAAAGAGCTGGGCTATGGGCATGAGTACCGCTATGCGCATGACGAACCGAATGCCTATGCTGCAGGTGAAACGTATCTGCCTGACGGCATAGGCGAGCCGGGCTGGTATCAGCCCGTGCCAAGGGGGCTGGAAATCAAGATCGCCGAGAAGCTTGCCGTGCTCAGGAAGTGGGATAAGGACGCAGGCAAGGACTGACCTTACAGTCCCAGCAGCATGAAACCGTCATCCTGCGGCGCATACCCCACCAGCTTGCGCGTCGCATCGATCGACAGCCGTTTATAACGGTTGTCCGACACCCCATGCACCACATGATAACCGGGCGGTACCTGCGCCGTGATGCAGCAGGCCAGCAGCTGCACCACGTCGCGCTCGCTGACAAAGGCGGCAATATCGCGCGCGCTGTGCCGCTGTCCGTGCGCAAACTGCGCCACATTGGCGATACGCACGGCAATCGCCGTCATGCCATGTTGATGCGCAAACGCCGACGCCACCCCTTCGCCAAACGCCTTGCTGGCGCCATACATATTGGCGGGCCGCGCCGGCATATGCTCGTGCACCTGCACGTCGGACGCATAGCCTTCCACCGCTTGCGCGCTGCTGGCGAATATCACGCGCTTGACGCCCTGCGCCTGCGCGGCGCGGAAAATATTGTGGGTGCCGACGATATTCGGCTGCAGCAATTGCGTATCGAAATCGGCACTGGCATGCGGCACGCCAGCCAGGTGCAGCACCACGTCGATGTCCGCACAGGCGGCCAGGCAGGCCGCATAGTCGCCGACATCGAGACGGAGCACGGGGCAGGGCGCTTGCGCCAGCCTGGCGGCATGCAGGTCGGCCAGGCGCAGGGAGAATTCCCCGTGCCGGCTGTTCCAGAAAACGGTGCCGATCACGCCGGCCGCGCCCGTGACCAGCACGCGCAGTAAAGAAGAAGTCATGTAATCCTTGTCGTCGATAAAATGGGCAAACTCCAGCGGGCATGCCGGGGCGCGGCCGCGTGCACGCGGATGCGGCCGCTCCCTACCGCTTCCACCAGCACCAGGCCGTCATTCGGGATGGTGTAGCGCTGGCCCGCCTGCAGCACGGTGTCGTTGAACCTGGCATACGCCGTGATCCACGCACGGCCTGCCACGCATTCGATGACGTGCGCGCTGGCGTGTTCCAGCCGCAAGGGGCGGTTGCTGTGCAGATCGTGTTCGGTGGCCATGCTGTCCTCCTGGTGTGCAGACAGGAACAGCTTAAGCGCGCACGGTGAACCGGAACAGATGCAATAAACCGAAATTGTCATCGATACAGTGCGCTTGCCGCTACACTGTGCTTGTCAAAAAATGCGGCAACTGTATCTGTGCCAGCCCGGCGCCGCCGCCGCATACTGGCGCGTGGAAGGAATCAACTCATGCACACCAATCTGTACGAACACCTGGCCAACGAACTCGGTGCGCTGATCGACACGCGCGTGTTTGCGCCCGGCGAGCGGCTGCCGTCGATCCGCCACCTGGCGCAGCAAAAGCGCCTGTCCATCAGCACCGTGATGCAGGCCCTGCGCCTGATGGAAGACCGCGGCCAGGTCGATGCGCGGCCGCAGTCCGGTTACTTCGTGCGCCACCGCGCGCCGCGCCGGCCGTGCAGTGCAGACGCCCAGCATCTGAAGGCGCCAGCGTTTGTCGGCATCAACAACCTGCTGATGCGCGTGCTGAAAGACAATGAAGCAGCCAATATCGTGCAGCTGGGCACGGCCTGGCCGCCCGATGAAATCCTGCCCATCAAGCGCATGCAGCGCACCATCAGCGCGGTGGCGCGGCGCGAGCCGGCGCTCCTCAGCAGGGTCAGCTGCCATGACAGCAGCGAAGGCAATTTCCTGCGCCAGGTGACGCGCCGCGCGCTGGACTGGGGCAAGCTGGAGCCGGACGAGATCGTCGTCACCAATTCCTGCACCGAAGCGATCAGCCTGTGCCTGCGCGCCGTGGCGAAGCCGGGCGACACCATCGCCATCGAGTCGGCTACCTATTTCGTGCTGCTGCAGATGATCGAAAGCCTGGGCATGAAGGCGCTGGAAATTCCCACCGACCCGAAGACGGGGCCGTCGCTCGACGCGCTGGAGCTGGCCATGCGCGCGGGGCTGGTGCAGGCCTGCCTGTTTGTGCCGAACGCGAACAATCCGCTGGGCTGCGTGATGCCGGACGCGCACAAGCAGCGCCTGGCCGGTCTGTTGTCGCAGTTCGATATTCCGCTGGTGGAAGACGACGTGTATGGCGACCTGTGCTTTGCACAGCAGCGGCCCTGGCCCGTGAAAGCGTGGGACACCAGCGGCAATGTGCTGCTGTGCTCGTCGTTTTCCAAGGCCGTCACGCCCGCCTCGCGCGTCGGCTATGTGCTGGCCGGGCGCTTTGCGCAGGAAGTGGCCCTGCTGAAAACCGTGTCGAGCGGCGCCACCAGCCATTTCTTCCAGGCCGTGCTGGCCGATTTTCTGGAGGGCGGCAGCTACGACCAGCAGCTGCGCAAGATGCGGCGCACCTTGGTGCAGCGCATCGCGCACATGTCCGATGCGGTGGCGGCCAGCTTTCCGGCCGAGTGCCGGCTGTCCGAGCCGCAGGGCGGCTTCGTGCTGTGGGTCGAGATGCCGGTGCAGGTCGATGCGCTGGCGCTGCACGGCAAAGCCATTGCGGCCGGCGTCGCCTTTATGCCCGGCCAGCTGTTTTCCGCGTCGGGCAAGTTCGGCAATTACCTGCGCCTCAATTGCGGCAATGCCTGGACGCCGCGCATCGAACAGGCGATTGCCCGCCTGGGTGGCCTGGTCAAGGACGCCTCGTAGGGCGCCTTTTCGCTTCAGTCGCCGTTTTTCACCGTTGGCTCCGCGTTTTTCGCCGCTGGTCGCAATCCGGTGGTGTTCGACGGTGCCGCTGGCTAAAGTACCACCATACCAGCAGCACTTGACAACCACCCACCCCACCAGGAGCCACATCATGAACGCACTGAAAAACATGGAAATCGCCTTTGTCGCCGCCGCCGTCCTGGCCATCGGTTCCAGCTTTGCCACCGCCGACACCCGCGCCGTGACCGTCAGCGCCGACACGGCCCTGGTGGCCCGGGCAGCCGACACCGCGATGCCCGTGGTGACCGTCAGCGCCCGCCGCCTGACCGCCGCCGAGAAAGCTGCCTTTATCTGAATCGCCTGAACCGGAGGGTTCGCCAGGTGCGCCATGACGATGGCCGTGCATGTGCAAAACTCATAATGAAGTGAACGGGTCTTGGTACAATGAGTGCTTTCGATACATCGGCACCGCCACGCACCCATGATAGATATCCAATTACTCCGCAAAGACATCGCCACTGTTGCCGCCCGCCTGGCGACGCGCAAATTCCAGCTCGACGTGGCAGGTTTTACCGCCCTCGAAGCCGAGCGCAAGGCGATCCAGACACGCACCGAAGAATTGCAGGGCAAGCGCAATGCGCTGTCCAAGCAGATCGGCATGTTGAAGGGCAAGGGCGAAGACACCTCGGCCGTGATGGCGCAAGTGGCTGGCCTGGGCGACGAACTGAAAGCCGATGAACTGGCGCTGGCGCAGGTGCAGGCCAGGCTGAGCGACTTCATCATGGCCGTACCGAACCTGCCGCACGAATCGGCGCCGGTCGGCGAAGACGAAGCGGGCAACGTGGAAGTACGCAAGGTCGGCACGCCACGCAGCTTCGATTTCGAAGTCAAGGATCACGTCGATGTCGGCGCCGCGCTGGGCCTCGATTTTGAAGTGGCCACCAAGCTGACCGGCTCGCGCTTTTCCGTCATGAAGGGCGGCATCGCCCGCCTGCATCGCGCGCTGGCGCAGTTCATGCTCAACACGCACGTCGACGAGCATGGCTACACCGAATGCTATACCCCGTACATGGTCAACGCCGATTCGCTGCGCGGCACCGGCCAGCTGCCGAAATTCGAAGCCGACCTGTTCTCGGTGAAAAAAGGCGGCGTGGAAGGCGAGGGCGAGACCTTCTACCTGATCCCGACCTCGGAAGTCACGCTGACCAATATCGCGCGCGACGACATCCTGCCGCTCGACCAGCTGCCACTGAAAATGACGGCGCATACGCCATGCTTCCGCTCCGAAGCGGGCAGCTATGGCCGCGACACGCGCGGCATGATCCGCCAGCACCAGTTCGACAAGGTCGAGATGGTGCAGGTGGTGCACCCGGACACCTCGTATGCGGTGCTCGACGAAATGGTCGGCCACGCCGAAACCATTTTGCAGCGCCTGGGCCTGCCGTACCGCGTGATGTCGCTGTGCACCGGCGACATGGGTTTTACCGCTGCCAAGACCTACGACCTGGAAGTGTGGCTGCCGGCGCAGAACACCTACCGCGAAATCTCGTCCCTGTCGAACACGGAAGCATTCCAGGCACGCCGCATGCAGGCGCGTTTCCGCAACGCCGCCGGCAAGCCGGAACTGGCCCACACCCTGAACGGCTCCGGCCTGGCCGTGGGCCGCACCTTGGTGGCCGTGCTGGAAAACTACCAGCAAGCCGACGGCAGCGTCGAGATCCCGCCGGTGCTGCGCCCATACATGGGTGGCCTGACGCACCTGAAAGCGTAAAAAATAGCGCTTTTCTTTTTCCGGCGTGCTGCTATAATGTTGCCTTCTCGCAGCGATGCGGGAAAAGACCGCAACAGCAAAGCAGTACTTGGAGAGGTGGCAGAGTGGTCGAATGTACTTGACTCGAAATCAAGCGTACGTTAAATCGTACCGTGGGTTCGAATCCCACCCTCTCCGCCAGAACAAATAAGAGAAGCTCCCGCAAGGGAGCTTTTTTTATTTGTGGCGGCGGGGAGGAGCACGCCCCCTGCGGGGCGTGCGCGTGGGATTCGAAGGGCTGGGCGTACCCGCCCAGCCCTCCCCGAATCGTCCATTAAAGGGTTTCAAACCCCGCCCAAAGCGCGCCAGCCCAAGGCGGGTTACACGCCAACAAAGTCGTCGGATTACGCGCTTGCGCGCTAATTCGACCTACGAATCGCCCATTGAAGATTTCAAACCCCGCCCAAAGCGCGCCAGCGCAAGGCGGGTAATACGCCAACAAAGTCGTCGGATTACGCGCTTGCGCGCTAATCCGAGCTGCGCGTCTGTTCAGGTTTTAATGCCAGCCCAAAGCGCGCAGCGCAAGGCGATTTCAACTCCGGGTCTCACTCCCAAACCACTCCCCCAAAAACCCCACCATCTCCCTCAGCGTCACCCCCATCTGCCTCCTCGACCCATACACGCCATAAACCCCCATCTCCTTCGCCCGATACCCAGGCAGCAGAGCAACCAGCTCCCCGCTCTCGATCAGCGCAGAAACCGACCACGCCGGCTGCAGCGTAATCCCCGCCCCCGCCAGCGCCGCCTGCATCAAGACCACCGACTCATTCGCGCTGATGCTGCCATTGACCGGCACCGCCAATGGCAGGCCATCAGAAACGCCCTCAAATTCCCACAAACTCTTGCCGAAATACCGGTAAGTCAGGCAATTGTGGGAAGTCAGTTCCGATGCATGAGAAGGCGTTCCGTGCGCCGCCAGATAAGCCGGCGACGCGCACACCACCGACGCACAGCTGCCCAGCCGGCGCGCGATCAGGTTCGGGTCCAGCTGGTTGGTGACGCGGATGGCCAGGTCGATGCGCTCCTCGACCAGATTGACATTGGTATTGCCGATCTGCAGATCGATTTGCGTCAGCGGATAGCGCTGCGTGAATTGCGCCACGGCGGCCGCCAGCCTTGATTGCGCCAGCGACTGCGAACAGGCGATGCGCAGCATGCCGCGCGGCTGGTCGGCCTGCGCGTCGGCTGCCAGCGGCATCTGCTCGCACAGCTGCAGCAGCTCGCGGCAGCGCAGCAGGGTCGCTTCGCCGGCCGCTGTCAGGCTCAACTTGCGCGTGGTCCGGTGCAGCAGGCGCGCGCCCGACCACTGCTCCATCTGCGCCAGGTAGCGCGTCACCATCGCGCGCGACATGTCGAGCAGGTTGGCCGCGCCCACCAGGCTGCCTTGCTCCGTAATGGCGACAAACACCTGCGCGGCAATGATACGGTCCATGATTCGTCCGGAATAAGAAATGAAGTGTTGCAGATTACCGTATTTTTCATTCGATTCGTCCGCTGTATGCTTCATATATCAATCACAGCTTCCAAGGATGCACCATGTCGCGCTCGACCTTCCTCCATACCCTGTCCGCCGCCGCGCTGTTCGGCGCCACCACCGCAGCGTTTGCCGCACCGTTGACGCTCGAGGTCTACAACCCGGGCGAGAAGGCGATCTTTCCCGTCTCGTCCGAAATCGTCTATGGCGACAAGGAGGCGGTGCTGATCGACGCGCAGTTCCAGCGCAATCACGCCGAAGCGCTGGTGGCAAAGATCCAGGCCAGCGGCAAGCAGCTGACCACCGTCTACGTCAGCCAGGCCGACCCCGATTTCTATTTCGGCCTCGACGTGATCCGCGCCGCCTTTCCCGATGCCGCCATCGTCGCCAGCAAGGAAACCGTGGCCATCATCAAGGCGCAGATGGACGGCAAGCTGGCCTACTGGGGGCCGATCCTGAAGGACAACGCGCCGAAAGCGCTGGTGCTGCCGGCGGTCTTGAAAGGCGACAGCCTGGACCTGGAAGGCAAAAAGATCGAGATCCGCGGCCTGCATGGCGCCAGCCCGGATCGCACGTACGTGTGGATCCCGTCGCTGAAAACGGTGGCCGGCGGGGTGCTGGTCAACAGCGGCACGCATGTCTGGATCGCCGATACGCAAACGCGCGCGTCGCGCCAGCACTGGCTGGCCGCCCTGAAAGATATCGCCTCGCTCAAGCCGGCGACCGTGGTGCCGGGCCACTACCTGGGCACAGCGCCAAAGGGACTGCAGGCGGTCACTTTCACGGCCGGTTATGTGCGCGCGTTCGAGCAGGAGGCGGCCAGGGCGGCCGATTCCACCGCCCTGACCGGCGCCATGAAACAGCGCTATCCGGCCCTCGGCGCGGTGCCGTCGCTGGAGCTGAGCGCGAAGGTGATCAAGGGCGAGATGAAGTGGCCTCAGTAAGTAAACGGTCCGGGATGAAAAGTCTTTTACAAGCGGGCATCCCATGCTAAAATAGCGCCTCGCTCAAACGGCTGCATCAGTTTGGGTGAAAAGACCGCAGTAAATGGAGAGGTGGCAGAGTGGTCGAATGTACTTGACTCGAAATCAAGCGTACGTTAAATCGTACCGTGGGTTCGAATCCCACCCTCTCCGCCAGAACAAATAAAAGAAGCTCCCGCAAGGGAGCTTTTTTTATTTGTGCCGGCGGTGAGGAGCACGCCCCCTGCGGGGCGTGCGCGTGGGATTCGAAGGGCTGGGCGTATTCGCCCAGCCCTCTCCGAATCGCCCATTCAAGGTTTTAAAACCCGCCCAAAGCGCGCCAGCGCAAGGCGGGTTTTGCCAGCCCCCCAAGCAAACGCCAGCAATATGTCGGATTACGCGCTACGCGCTAATCCGACCTACGGTATCCACGCATCCGAATCATCCATTAACATTTGAACCCGCCCAAAGCGCGCCAGCGCAAGGCGGGTTTTGCCAGCACCCAAGCAAACGCCCACAATATGTCGGATTGCGCGCTACGCGCTAATCCCACCTACCCACTATGGTAATCTACCAACAGTTCCCATCCCTCTCGACCACAAGCAAAAGCACAAGCAATGAGCCAATTCTGGAGTTCCATCGTCACCCAGCTGACCCCTTACGTTCCCGGCGAGCAGCCGAAACTGCCCGGCCTGATCAAACTGAACACCAATGAAAACCCGTACGGCCCCTCGCCACAGGTGATCGCCGCCCTGAACGAAGCCGCCGGCGACGCGCTGCGCCTGTACCCCGATCCCACCGCCAGCGAACTGAAACAGACCCTGGCCGATTACCACGGCGTGAGCAGCGCCGAAGTATTTGTCGGCAACGGCTCCGACGAGGTGCTGGCGCTGGCCTTCATGGCCCTTCTGAAGCACGACGCGCCGCTGCTGTTCCCGGACATCAGCTACAGCTTCTATCCGGTCTACTGCAAGCTGTATGGCATCGACTACCGCACCGTGCCGCTGGACGACACGATGCGCATCCGTCCGGAAGACTACACGGGCCCTTGCGGCGCCATCATCTTCCCGAATCCGAACGCGCCGACCGGCGTCGACCTGCCGCTGGCTGGCGTGGAGGCGATGCTGCGCGCCCACCCCGACGCAGTGGTGGTGGTCGACGAGGCATATGTGGATTTCGGCGGCGAAAGCGCGATTGCGCTGGTAAAGCAGTATCCGAACCTGCTGGTGGTGCAAACGCTGTCGAAATCGCGTTCGCTGGCTGGCCTGCGCGTCGGTTTCGCCATCGGCCACCCGGACCTGATCGAAGCGCTCGAGCGCGTCAAGAACAGCTTCAATTCCTATCCGCTGGACCGCCTGGCGCTGGCCGGCGCGGTGGCGTCGTTCCGCGACGAAGCGTATTTCCAGCAGACGCGGCAGGCCGTGATCGCCAGCCGCACGCAGCTGGCGGCGGATTTGAGCGAGCTCGGTTTCGAGGTGCTGCCATCGGTGGCCAACTTCGTGTTTGCGCGCCATCCGCGGCACGATGCGGCGCAGCTGGCGGCCGGCCTGCGCGCGCGCTCGGTGATCGTGCGTCACTTCAATGCGCTGCGCATCAGCCAGTACCTGCGCATCAGCATCGGCAATCCGCAGGAATGCGCGGCGCTGGTGGAGGGCTTGCGCACGCTCGTGTGACGCGCCCGCCAGCGACGAATTTTGCAACAGGCAGCAGCTTCCAATATCAATCACCAGGAGACGGACAAATGGCAAAAGTGGCATTCATCGGCTTGGGCGTCATGGGGTTTCCCATGGCTGGCCATCTGGCGGCGGGCGGGCATGACGTCACCGTCTACAACCGCAATCCGGCACGCGCCGCTGCCTGGCTGGAACGGCACCAGGGCAGCAGCGCAGCCACGCCAGCCGAAGCTGCCGCAGGCGCCGAGTTCGTGTTTACCTGCATCGGCAACGACAACGATTTGTACCAGGTGATCCTGGAGGAGGGCGGCCTGCTGTCGGCGATGGCGCCGGGCAGCATCCTGATCGACCATACGACGGCATCCGCCGAAGCGGCGCGCACCATCCATGCGGCGGCAAAAGAGCAGGGCGTGTTCTTTCTCGACGCGCCCGTCTCGGGCGGCCAGGCGGGCGCCGAAAACGGCAAGCTGACGGTGATGGTGGGGGGCGACGCCGAAGCGTATGCGCGCGCGGAAAGCGTGATCACGCTGTTCGCGCGCGCCGTCACCCATATGGGGCAATCGGGCTCGGGCCAGCTGACCAAGATGGTCAACCAGATTTGCATCGCGGGCCTGGTGCAGGCACTGAGCGAAGGCATTGCGTTTGCCGAGAATGCGGGGCTGGACGCGGCGCTGGTGGTGGATGTGATCGCCAAGGGCGCGGCGCAATCGTGGCAGCTGGAAAACCGCGGCAAGACCATGATCGAGCGCAAATTCGATTTCGGCTTTGCCGTCGACCTGATGCGCAAGGACCTGGGGATCTGCCTGGCCGAGGCCAAACGCAATGGCAGCGAGCTGCCCGTCACCACGCTGACCGACCAGTTCTACGGCGAAGTGCAGCAGGCCGGCGGCAACCGTTACGATACCTCCAGCCTGATTACGCGACTGGGCAAGAAGTAGCCGCCTGCCGCTGCGTGCCATACAGAAGCTTGCAATACGGCGGCAATGCCGTTATATTGCAGCTTCTTTCAAGAACCTCTTCCTTACTGGAGCCAAAAGTGCCTCGCCAATTCGCCATCACCTGCTAACGCTGACGAACTGCATTCTGCAGCATCGCCGGCGCGTTGACGCCCCCGATTGCTGCGGCACTTATTCCGGAACACCCGCACACGTTGTCAAGGCACCCGCCTTGACTGTCCACGCCCGGCCTCGTCGTCAGCACCCCTGACCCTGTCTGGACGCGCCCTGGTGAACGGGGCGCGTGACGCCATGTTTCTACAATCTTTACCGTTATTCAAATACCCGCGTACGCCGCACCTGGAAGGCTCGCGCCTGCAGCCCGGCGACGATGCTTCCGACCAGATGCCGTTGAAACGCCTGGCCGGCAGCTACGTCGTGATCGAAGAAAAAATCGATGGCGCCAATGCGGCCGTCTCGTTCAGCGAGGCGGGCGAGGTGCTGCTGCAGTCGCGCGGCCATTACCTGGCGGGCGGCGGCAGCGAACGCCAGTTCAACCTGTTCAAACCGTGGGCGCATGCGCACGAACACGCCTTGCTGGCGCTGCTGGAAGACCAGTACGTGCTGTTCGGCGAATGGGCCTACAGCAAGCACTCGGTGTTCTACGACTGCCTGCCCCATTATTTCAACGAGTTCGATATCTACTGCCGCCGCACGCAGCTATTTTTATCGACGGCGCGCCGCCATGCGCTGCTGGCCGGTTCTCCCGTCTTGTCGGTGCCGGTGTTGTATGCGGGCGCGATGCCGTCCACGCCGAAGCAGCTGTGGCAGTTGCTGCGCCATTCGCTGGCCAAGTCGCAGCTGTGGCGCGATGCCTTCGAGGCCGTGGTGGCGCGCGAACGCTTGCCTTTGGCCCTGTGCTGGCAGCAGACCGACAAATCCGACCTGTCCGAAGGGCTGTACCTGAAAGTCGAAGATGACGAACAGGTGCTGGCGCGCTACAAGCTGGTGCGGCCCGATTTTACGCAAACCATCCTCGACAGCGGTTCGCACCATGCGGCGCGGCCCTTGATCGCCAACCAGCTGGCGCCCGGCGTGGACCTGTACGCGCCGCAGCCGCTGGTCACCTGGCAGGACCTGGGCCTGCATACCTGCCGCTCGCCCGACGAGCTGGCCCAACTGATGAAAAAAGGGAGTACCCGATGAACTGGGACACACTGCGCCAGCTGGCGCCGCTGCCGGGAAGGCAGCCCGATTTCGCCGCCTGCCTGGCCGCCTTTCCGCAACTGGAACTGGCGAAGAGCACGCCGCAGCATCCCGTCTACCACGCCGAAGGCGATGTCTGGACGCACACCATGATGGTGGTCGAAAGCTTGCTGGCCATGCCGGCATATGCCGGGCTCTCGCGCGAACAGCAGGAAATCGTTTTCCTGGCCGCGCTGCTGCACGACGTGGCCAAGTGCAGCACCACCGTGATCGACCCTGTTACGGGCGCCATCGGCCAGCCCGGCCACTCGCGCAAGGGCGCGCTCGATGCGCGCATCGCCTTGTGGGATTATGCGGTGCCGTTTGCCGTGCGCGAAGCGGTCTGCCGCTTGATCCATGTGCACCAGGTGCCGTTCTTTGCGCTGGAGGCTTCGCGCCGCGGCGTGACGCCCGAATTTACCGTGCGCGAGCTGTCGTGGCAGGTCGATATTGCGTTGCTGGCGATGCTGGCCGAAGCCGATATCCGTGGCCGCATCTGTCCCGATCCGCAGCGCGTGCTCGACGCCATCGAGCTGTTTCGCGAGCTGGCGCGCGAGGAGGGCTGCTATGGCCAGCGGCGCGCATTTGCCGACGACCACACGCGCGTGAAGTATTTTCGCGGCGCCGACGTGCATCCCGATTATGCGCTGTACCAGGAGCCCGGTTCGCGCGTGATCGTCATGTCGGGCCTGCCCGCGTCGGGCAAGAATACCTGGGTCGAGCAGCATCATCCGCGCCTGCCGGTGGTGTCGTTCGACGATGCGCGCCAGGCGCTGGGCCTGCGCCACGGCAAGAACGAAGGGCAGGTGGGCGACTATGCGGAGGAACGGGCGCGCGAGCTGCTGCGCAGGCATGAACCGTTCGTGTGGAACGCCACGCATCTGTCAAAGCTGATGCGCGAAAAGACGCTGAACCTGCTGTATCAGTACCACGCGCAGGTGGAACTGGTGTACCTGGAGCAGCCGCGCCGCGAGCTGCTGCGCCGCAATGGCCAGCGCGACACCTCGTTGAGCAACAAGAAGCTGCAGGCCATGCTGTGGAACTGGGAGATTGCCTTGCCGCAGGAAGCGCATGCGGTGCGGTACGAAGTTGACTGACGGCGCGGGCCGGATGGGCATTGTCCTGTTTTCCGGCCTGCCGCTTGCCTGATACCACTTGCCACGCCACCCCCATGCGGTATTACCTGCCGCTGAAGGTGCACCGGTAACTGGTATTAATAAAAACACTGTTTTATAAAACCACTTGACTACCAATTAACTGCCCCGCATTCTTCCTGCAGAAGGCCGCCTGCGCGCAGCGCTTTCCGCAACGATCTTCAGCCATGCAGCATGCGCTACTCAAGGAGACGCAATGAAGAACAGGCACCCACGGAAGACGGCCACGCCATGGATGATGGGCTTGCTGGGCAGCGCGCTGCTCGGCTGCGGCGGCGCCACCACCACCACTACCACCGGCACGCCGCCGGCCTTGCTGGCGGCCAGCATCGCCGCCGACCAGTGCACGGCCTGGAGCGCCAGCGCCGTCTATACGGCAGGGCAGTGCGTGGTCCATGAGGGCAAAGTGTACCGTGCCAAATGGTGGGTGCAGGGCGCGGCGCCAGGCGGCGACCCGTGGGGGGCGTGGGCGCTCGATACCGGCACGCCCACGCCGACGCCCACACCAACCCCCACGCCGACACCGACGCCGGGCGTCCCCACCAGAGCGCAGGCCGAAGCGGTTGAAGCGGCGCTGACCGACAACGATTTTTTCCGCAAGGTCAAGGCGTCGATCCGCACCCTGCCCAACGGCGCGGTCGACGCCGTGCAGCCTGGCCTGGCCGGCAATCCGCTCAATGTCAAGCGGGTCGAGCGCCTGCTGCCCGCCGCCAAATGGGACTATTATTTTGCCGCCCGCGACGCCAGCTATACCTACCGCCGTTTCCTGCAGGCGGTGGCCAAGTTCCCGGCCGTTTGCGACGATTACAGCGACGGGCGCAATGCGGACGCCATCTGCCGCCACAGCCTGGCCACCATGTTTGCCCACTTCGGGCAGGAGACGGGCGACCATAACGCCAGCAGCCCGCTGCCGCAGTGGCGCCAGGGCCTGAAATACCTGCGCGAACTCGGCTGCGACGAAACGGGCGCCGGCTGCGGCTACAACATCGAGTGCGCCGATCCTGTCTTCAATACCGTCTGGACCTGCGGTACCAACGCCGACGGCAGCTACAAGAAATACTTCGGCCGCGGCGCCAAGCAGCTGTCCTATAACTACAACTACGGCCCGTTTTCGCAAGCCATGCATGACGGCGACCAGTCCGTGCTGCTGAAGAACCCGGACCTGGTGGCGTCGACCTGGCTGAACCTGGCCTCGGCCACGTTTTTCTTTGTCTATCCCCAGCCGCCGAAACCGTCGATGCTGCACGTGCTCGACGGCACCTGGACGCCGAATGCGGCCGACGTGGCGGCCGGCGCCGGCAATAATTTTGCCACCACCATCATGATCATCAATGCCGAATGCGGGCAGGGCACCGAGAAGCAGGCCGCGCAAAACCGTATCGACTACTACAAACAGTTTGCCGCCGACCTGGGCTGGGATCATGCCGGCGAACAGCTGTCGTGCGCCACCATGCAGCGCTTCACGCCGGCCAGCTCTGCCTCCTACGGCATCTACTGGGAAAAGAACTGGAGCGCGGGCGGCGAGAACCGGTGCCAGCTGGTCAGCTACCAGACGCCGTACAGCGCCCTGATCGCGGGCAACTACGTCAAGTGCGTGGAAGCGAACTGGAAAGTGAAGTTGCAGTAGCAGCACAGCGTGGCCAGGGATCACCGCCGGCAAGAGCGTCCCGGGAGGCCAGCCACCACCTCCGGCATCGATGCCGGAACACCATCATGGAGACAGACACACATGAAATCGAATGCATTATTGATGGCCCTGCTGAGCGGTGCGCTGCTCGCCTGCGGCGGCGGCCAGGACCCCACCACGGCCAGTCCGGCCGCTTTGCTGGCCGCCACCGAATCGTGCTCGCTGTGGAACGCGGCGACCGCCTATACGGGCGGCCAGTGCGTGCTGTACCAGGGCGTGACCTACAAGGCCAAGTGGTGGACCCAGGGCAATCCCCCCAGCACCACCGATACCTGGGGACCATGGGCGGTGACGGAGACGCCGACACCGACACCGACACCGACACCGACACCGACACCGACACCAACGCCGACACCAACGCCAACCCCGACTCCCACGCCATGCCGTCCCGACGGCCTGATCTCGCCCGTGCCGAACGTACCCTATTGCAAGGTGTACGACGACCATGGCCGCGAGGTGCTGGCCAATGGCCTGAACCGGCGCATCGTCGGCTACTTCGCCAGCTGGCGCACGGGTGTCGATGGCAGTCCCGCCTACCTGGTCAACAACCTGCCGTGGGACAAGATCACCCACCTGAACTATGCGTTCGCCAGCGTCGATCCGGCCACCTCGAAGATCGCCATCGGCAGCGGCGCCGCCAATCCCGACACGGGCCTGGCCTGGCCCAATGTACCGGCCGCCGCCATGGACCCGTCCCTGCCGTACAAGGGGCACTTCAACCTGCTGTCGCAGTACAAGAAAAAGCATCCGGGCGTGAAGCTGATGATATCCGTGGGCGGCTGGGCCGGCAGCGGCGGCTTCTATACGGCCACCACCAATGCGGACGGCAGCGTCAATACGGCCGGCATCAATACGCTGGCCGACTCGATGGTTGCCTTCGTGCGCCAGTACCAGTTCTTCGACGGCGTCGATGTCGATTACGAGCATCCGACCACCAACAACGAGGCGGGCAATCCCAACGATTTCGGCGTATCGAAACCGCGCCTGGCCGGGCTGATGACGAGCTATAACGTACTGCTGAAAGTGCTGCGCCAGAAGCTGGACCAGGCGGCGGTGCAGGACAATAAATACTACCTGCTGACAATCGCCGGTTCCGCCTCGGGCTGGGTGCTGCGCGGCGAGGAGAACATGTCGGGACTGCAGTACCTCGATTACGCCAGCCTGATGACCTATGACCTGCACGGCGCCTGGAACCAGTACGTGGGGCCGAATGCGGCGCTGTTTGATGACGGCAACGACGGCGAACTGCGGGCCGGCAACGCCTACCAGTTCCAGAATATCGGCTACCTCAATACCGACTGGGCCTACCGCTATTACCGCGGCGCGCTGCAGGCGGGGCGCATCAATATCGGCGTGCCGTTCTACACGCGCGGCTGGAAGGATGTCACGGGCGGCACCAATGGCCTGTGGGGCACGACGGCGCTGACCAGTTCCACCGTCACCTGCGCCGGTGTCAAGACCTGCGGCATGGGTGCGACCGGCATTGACAATGTGTGGCATGACCTCGATACGCAGGGCAACCCGACGCCGGGCGGCGGCAATCCGATCTGGCATGCGATGAACCTGCAGAACGCCATCGTGCCCAGCTATCTCGATGCCTACAAGGTGACCGACAAGACCCTGGTGGGCGCCTATGCGCCGTTCTACAGCAGCACCATGGCAGCGCCGTGGCTGTGGAACGCCACCAAGAAAGTCTTCCTGTCGACCGAGACCACGCAGTCGATCGGCGCCAAGGCCCAATACATCGTCAACAACCAGATCGGCGGCGTGATGATCTGGGAAATGGCGGGCGACTATGCCTGGGACGCCACGCGCAACGGCGGCAAGGGCGAGTACTTCATGGGCACCACCCTGACCGAGGTGCTGTACCAGGCCTTCCGCACGGCCGGCCCATATGGCAACAAGCGCGCCGAGATCGCCATGCCGGGAACCATCGCCAACATCGGCATCACACTGGGCGGCTGGAAACTGGGCGACAGCAACTTCCCCATCAACCCGGTCATGACGGTGAAAAACAACTCGGCCTCGACCCTGCCTGGCGGCACCGTGGTGGAATTCGACTATCCCGTCTCGGCGCCGTCCGACATGAGCGACCAGTCCGGCTTCGGGTTGACGGTAATCGACGCCGGCTATGCGGGGCCGAACAATATCGGCGGCTTTGCCAAAAACTACAACCGCGCCCGCTTCACGCTGCCCGCCTGGCAATCGCTGGCGCCGGGCGGCTCGGTGGCGCTGACCCTCAACTACCGCCTGCCGATTTCAGGGCCGGCCAACTATACGGTCAGCGTTGGTGGCGTCAAATATGCCTTGTCGCAGGAATATCCGGAACTGCCGGTGGGCTTGCCATGATGCGGGGCGTGGCGCCGTAAACAAGAAAGGCGGAACTGCGGTTCCGCCTTTTTTCATTCCACCGGCATAAGGGAAGAACGGGGTTTGGACTGGGGAAAAAGATTGAATTCAATATTTTAATTTTCAATTTTGGCGAAATGATCACGCTTTAATTTAATGATTTAAATGACATCATTATTAACTATGTCAGGAATTGATTTCAACGGGGTTTGCAAAACCATGTTTTATTTTCAGCCAATGCGCAAAAAATAAACGCCATGCGGTCTTTGCCTGGAAAAATGCGGGTCGCGCACACTGATGCGCCGTAGCTGGAGAGCGCTCGGTCAAAAAGTAATTGTATTTCATGCACAAGTGATTTTAATTGACTGAAGTCATAGGAAATATGAAGTCAAACAGCCACAGATTTCTCACATAAAGATAAATCTTTTCGGCAACAATGTTATGCTGAAGTAATTATTTAAATAAATTTACCCCATTTTACTGCGCTGTTGCTGATGGCGACCGAGAGGATAGTTTTGCGGACCCCAATTTTGCCCCTGACCCTGCTGCTGCTGATACAAAATGCCTGGGCAGTCGACCCACCGGGCGCCGGCAGCCAGTTGCAGCAGATTCCCGTCGCGCCGCAGCTGCCGAAGGCGGCGCCGGCGATCCGCGTGCAGCAGGGCAATGTGCCGGCCGCTGCCGTCGGCGACAGCACCCGCATCAAGG
>NZ_DAMAGB010000057.1:0-43261 GCF_031995485.1 Janthinobacterium sp. | reverse complement strand
ACCCACGACCCCTTGGTTCGTAGCCAAGTACTCTATCCAGCTGAGCTACAGCCGCAAAACTTGCTCACTTACTCTTCACCATACTGCATGAAGTCACAACCTTCAACCAAAACCTGTACCACAGGTTCCGGGTCATACTGGTGCGGCTGGCAGGAATTGAACCCACGACCCCTTGGTTCGTAGCCAAGTACTCTATCCAGCTGAGCTACAGCCGCGCAGGCAAACATTATAGCGTATTCGTTTCGCTTTGAAAAGTTCGATTTTTCAATCGCTTAGCGGTGTTTTGCAAAACTGCTGCCCAGCACCGCCAACTCTTTTCACTGCCGAAAAGCTTGCGCCATTCGCACTGGATTTCAGCTAGCGCCGAGGTTTCCAGTACATCGAGAAGTTGCTGTCTCGAAAGAAGCGGGATTATAGGGACTGCATCCTGCTCTGTCCAGTGCTATCTGCACAACGAGGCTGAATCAGGCCCCGCAGGCCATGTGATCGACAGCGCCAAAGCGTAATCTTCTGGCAAGGGCAAGCGTGTGCAGGCCAATCCGTGCTTGGGGATACAATGGCCGCAAGATAGACAGATGTTGGCACACAGGATTTCTGATGGTTAAGCATGACCACAAGCAAGATCTGCCTTATCCGGCACAGCCGCTGAGCTTGTCGGATGAAGGCATCGCCAATGTGCTGGAAGGCATCACGGATGGCTTCAGCGTGCTCGATGCCGACTGGAACATCCTTTATATCAACGCGCGCGGCGCCGACATGCTGGCGCCGCAGCGCTCTCCCGGCGTGCCGCTGGCCGGTGCCAATCTGTGGCAGGCCTGCCCCGACATGCTGGGCACGGAGCTGGAAATGCAATACCGGCGCGCCATGGCGCAGCAGCAAAGCTGCAGCTTCGAGCTGCGCCACGCGCCGCTGGGACGCTGGCTGGAAGTGCGTATCTTCGCTTCCGCCGATGGCCTGACCACCTATATCCATGATATCAGCGAGCGCAAGGCCGCCGAAGACAGCCTGCGCCAGAGCGAGGAAGACTTGCGCGCACTGGCCGACTCGATACCGCAGCTGGCCTGGATCGCCAGCTTCGACGGCACCATGAGCTGGTACAACCAGCGCTGGCATGACTACACGGGCACCACGCCCGATGAAATGGCTGGCGACGGCTGGGACACGGCCTACGATCCGCACTACCTGCCGCAAATGCTGGCGGGCTGGAAAGCGGCGCTGCAAGGCGGCACGCCGTTTGAAATGGAGTTCCCGATCCGCGGCAGCAATGGCCAGTACCGCTGGTTCCTGACGCGCGCCAATCCCGTGCACCGGGGCGGACAGTTGCTGCGCTGGTTCGGCACCAGCACCGATGTCGACGAAGTCAAGCATGTCGAGGAAGCGCTGCGCGATGAAACGCGGGTGCTCGAATTGCTCAACAATACCGGCACCACGCTGGCCAGCACGCTGGACCTGCCCTCGCTGCTGCAAGAGACCGTCGATGCCGCCACCCGCATCAGCGGCGCGCGCTTTGGCGCCTTTTATTACGATGCAGAACATGAGGGGCATGTGGCGCACGAGCACGGCGGCAACAGCGAACCGCTGCTGCCGGTGGCGCAGGCGGTCAGCGGCATGACCGCGCGCGAGGCCGAAGCCATCGCCGCCGAACTGCGCCTGGGTCCGGCCATGCGCCACAACGATCTGCAGACGGCGCCCGACGGCAACGCCTCCGGCGCGCCCATCGTGCGCAGCTGCATGAGCCTGCCGGTGCGCTCGCGCTCGGGCCAGCTGCTGGGCCGCCTGCTGCTTGGCCATCCGCAGCCCGGCATGTTCAGCCTGCGCAGCGAACGCATCGTGGCGGCAATTGCCGCCCAGGCCGCCGTCGCGCTCGACAATACCCGTTTATATGTGGAAGCGCGGCGCGCCGCCGAAGAGCGCAAGGTGCTGCTCGACAGCGAACGCGAGGCGCGCGCCGAGGCCGAGCGTACCAACCAGCTGAAAGATGAATTCCTCGCTACCCTGTCGCACGAACTGCGCACGCCGCTGTCGGCCATCCTGGGCTGGGCCCAGGTACTGCGGCGCGGCACGCGCGACCAGGCCGACCTGCACCGCGGACTGAACAGCATCGAGCGCAATGCGCGCGCGCAGGCGCAGCTGATCGAAGACCTGCTCGACATGAGCCGCATCACGTCCGACAAGGTGATGCTCGACATGCAGACCATCGTGCCGGCCACCGTGATCGCCTCGGCCATCGAAACCCTGCGCCCGGCTGCCGACGCCAAGCATATCAGCCTCAATACGGACATCGCCGCCAACGCCGGCACCATGATGGGCGACCCCAGCCGCATGCAGCAGGTGATCTGGAACCTGCTGTCGAATGCGCTGAAATTCACGCCCCAAGGTGGCCAGGTCGATATCCGCGTGGCGCGCGACGGCAACCGCCTGCTGCTGACCATCGCCGACAATGGCGTGGGCATCCGCGCAGACTTCCTGCCGCATGTATTCGACCGCTTCCGCCAGGCAGACGCCTCGACCACGCGCAAGCACGGCGGACTCGGGCTGGGCCTGGCGATCGTCAAGCATCTGGTGGAGCAGCACGGCGGCACGGTTGCCGTCAGTAGCCCCGGTGAAATGCAGGGCGCCACGTTTACCGTGCGCCTGCCTGCGAACAGCCTGGCGCCTGCCGCGCGCGAAGCGGGCGTTGCCCCGGCCGCGCCGCACGACCTGGCCGGCGTCAGGGTACTGGTGGTCGATGACGAGCCCGACGCACGTGAACTGGCCGAACGCATCCTGTGCGACGCCCATGCCGAGGTGCAGAGCGCCGCCAATGCCAGCGAAGCGCTGCGCCTGCTGGCCAGCGCACGGCCAGACGTGCTGGTCAGCGATATCGGCATGCCCGATGTGGACGGCTTTGAACTGCTGGCGCTGGTGCGCGCGCGCGCCGACGGCGGCGACCTGCCGGCGCTGGCGCTGACCGCGTTTGCCCGGCCGCAGGACCGGCAACGTGCCCTGGAGAGCGGTTTTCAGGCCTACCTGGTCAAGCCGCTCGACCCGAATGAACTGCTGGCCACGGTTGCGCAGCTGGCGTCGGCGGAACAATTGAAAAACAAGCAGGATTGATGCAGGATAGTTAATACAAAGAAATAAATAAATATAGTTAGAAATTTATCAATGATGGGTTAAACTTCCTACTTTCAGACGCGGCCCTGTCCTACAAGCAACATCGACACCGTTTGCTACACTGAAATGGATAAGCGCAGCTATATACAAGCCGAGCGACGCCACCTTGCAAGTCAAGGATAAACCGGACTGATCCGCTTTCGTGCGCCCCATCTTGATGCAAGACGCTACCATCATCGCGCTCTTCTGCTGGCCGCCTTCGCCGTGGATGATGCCTGCGATGACCTAACAGAATTCACCGAGACTACTTATGCCCAGCCAAGATGAAATTTTGAAAGCCAAAATTTTGGTCGTCGACGACTCGCCCGACAATGTCGACCTGATGCTGGAGATCCTGCGTGACGCTGGCTACAGCAACGTCACTGCCACCATGCGGCCAGCCGAAGTGTGCCCGCTGCATGAAGAACATTGCTACGACCTGATCCTGCTGGACCTGCAGATGCCCGAATTGAACGGTTTCCAGGTCATGAAAGGCCTGAAGGAAATCGAGCATGGCGGCTACTTGCCGGTGCTGGCGCTGACGGCGCAGCCAAGTTTCAAGATTGCTGCGCTGGAAGCGGGCGCGCGCGACTTCATCAGCAAACCATTCGACCTGATGGAAGTGCACAAGCGCATCCACAACATGCTCGAAGTGCGTCTGCTGTACAAGGAACTGGCGCAATACAGCAAGCAGCAGCAGGAGCTGGCGCTGCACGACCCCTTGACGGGCCTGCCCAATCGCCGCCTGCTGGAGGACCGCATCGAACACACGCTGCAGCACTCGGCGCGCGTGCGCGGCAAGTCGGCCATCCTGTACCTGGACCTGGACGGCTTCAAGGCCATCAACGACAGTTATGGCCACGCGTATGGCGACGAAATCCTGAAAATGGTGGCCGAGCGCCTGGTGGGCGCCTCGCGCAAGGAAGATACCGTGGCGCGCATCGGCGGCGATGAATTCGTCATCGTGCTGGGCAACCTGGCCGGCAAGGGCGACGCGCGCGAGCCGGCAGCCAAGCTGATCGAGGTCATTTCCGAGCCCTATTTCATTAACGACCTGACCTTGCGCCTGTCGACCAGCATCGGCATCAGCATCTATCCCGACGACGCCACCACCGTCGAAGCGCTGCTCAGCGCGGCCGACACCGCCCTGTACGAAGCCAAGCGGGCCGGCAAGAACCGTTATTGCTGCGCACCGCACGACGTGGCGGTCAGCCAGGTCAGCAAGCATGGCGTGGGCTCGATTGCCTGACACCTTCACGGCCTGGCTTTGCCCATGAAAAAACCGGGATGTCGCCATGGCGGCATCCCGGTTTTTTCATCTTGCAGCGTATTGCTTACTTGGTCTTCTTGCCGGCCGTCACTTCATGCTTGCCGGCATGCTGATGGTCGAGCTGGGCGCTGACTTTTTCCGGCGCTACCTCAATGCGCGTAATGCCGGCGTCGACCGAAATCGGGTCGCTGGCTGGAAAGGTCATTTCGACGGCATCATCGAGCAGCTCTTCCTTGGCTTTTTCTTCGCCCGTCATGCCCTCCTCGTCGGCCAGGATGGCCAGCGCGCTGGCCCATTTGACGAAGTTCAGGTTGGCCAGTTCGCGCACCGTGGTCACGCCGAAAGCCTGGGTCAGGGCCTTGGCATCCTTGGCGCTGACGCCGCGCAGGGCGCTGATGGGCGCATTGACGATATCGCGGAAGCTTTTGGCACAGTATTCTTGATCAACAATGGTATCGATATTCATGGCATATCCTTTCGTTTGGGTGGGGGCCGGTCCTGCGCCCGAGCCGCAATGGCGGCAACTGCCGCATCTGCTGCATGGCTTGCGCACAACCTTACTATGGCAGGCACGGGCAAACGGGTATGTGCGCAACCGTACGCAAGGGACACTGTCCCACCTGGCTGTCGCGCATCAGGGCGAACTTGCCGGCAAACCAGAAATTTTCCTGCCATGCGCCCTGTCAAGCGATCCTCATGTATGATCCAGACTAAAATCACGTCGAATACTTTTATCATTCTTTCTATTCCCGGGGCTCCATGTCCGCACAAACCGATCAGAGCAAGGAAGTGGGCCACCCAGATACGGCACGCGCCGCCGATCTCAGCGAATTGCTGGGACACACCAATACCAGCTGGGACAACGAGCGGCGCGCCCTGTCGCGCCAGTTGCACGACAGTCTCGGCTCCTCGCTGACAGCACTGACCATGCACCTGTCGCTGCTGACGCAGAAAATGCCGCAGGAAGCGCCGCTGCTGGACCGCGCCGCCACCATGAAACAGTTGCTGCTCAATGTGATTGAAACCAATCGCCAGATGCAGATCAAACTGTGGAATGACAAGCTGGAGTTCTTGGGCGTCAACGTGGCCCTGAGCGAACTGGCGGCGCAATTTGCCGAACAGCACAAGCTCAGCGTGCGCTGCAGCCTGCCCGAAGATGAACTGGTGTGCCCGCGCGATGCGGGCGTGGCGCTGTTGCGCACGCTGGAAGAAGCGCTGCGCAATGTCGCCGCCCATGCGCAGGCGACGGAAGTGGACGTGATCGTCGACGACAATGACGAAGAATTGATGATTACCGTCAAGGACAATGGCGTCGGCCTGCCCGCCAGCCTGCCGGACGACCTGCACAAGCATGGCTTGCGCGCCGTGCGCGAGCGTGTGGCCTACCTGGGCGGCACGCTGACCCTGGCCGCCAACCCGCAGGGCGGCACGGCCGTCACTGTCGTCATCCCGCGCGCGGCAGCCGCCCAATAATCGGGCAAACTCGGTTTTCCGTCATTTGCGCGCCTCGCACGCGGTGCGCGTCATCGGAAAGTGTATCGTGGTCAGCTTGCCTTTCAGCGTACCCATGATACTGGCATGCACCTTGCGATCGCTGTCGTGGCGATAGGTGATACGGCTGGGAAAAGGATTATCGAGGTTGGCGAAAACGAATTCGTTCGGCTTGTCCTGCCGCAACAGATTGAATTCCACTGGCGCCTCGCCCCCTGACTGCACGATATAGGCCAGCTGGCCCGGCACCGTCAGGCGGATCTGCACGAATTCAAACGCGGTGGTCTTGCCGCCCTTGACGGTGCGGCTGGCGCCCAGGATGGTGCCGCCGGCCGCCGTGCTCCACTGCTCGCCGGAACCCGGCTCGGCACCGTCAACCTGCCAGCAGCCCGCGAGCCAGGCCAGCCTGGCCACCGTTTCCGGCGGCGGCGCTGGCCTGGCGGCGGCGTGGGCCACGCCCCACCCTGAACACAACGCTGCGGCAATCGCCGTACTCAACAATCGTTTCATGTTATCTCCAGTAGTGGGCAAGGCCAGGGTATCAGTGCAGCTTGACCTGTGGCGTGCTGCGCTTGATCAGGAAGCGGCCCATGGCCATCACGGCCGTGCGCACGGTACCGAGCACCGCATTGTGGTGCATCAGGTGCAGGCTCACATACATCATGCGCGCCACGAACCCTTCCACGAACCAGCTCAGGCCCTTGAGCGAACCCATCAGGGTACCGACCGAGGTGGTGCGGCCGAACGATACCAGCGAACCGTAATCGAGATACTCGTACGGTTTGGTTTGCGGCGGCTTGCCCTTCGCTTGCAGCAGGAAGGTCTTGAGCAGGTAATCGGCCTGCTGGTGGGCGGCCTGGGCGCGCGGCGGTACCGGCTTGCCATTGGCGCCCATGCAGGCGGCGCAATCGCCCAGCGCATAGATATTCGCGTGGCCCTGCACATTGAGCATGCCCGTCACTTCGATCTGGCCGCCGCGGTTGACCGGCAATCCCAGCGTGGCCAGGAATTCCGGCGCGCGGATGCCGGCGGCCCACACCACGATATCGGCAGCATAGCTGGTGCCGGTGGCGACATTGACCTTGTCGGCCTCGATCGAGGTGACGCGCGTGTCGGCCGCCACCGTGATGCCATGCTGGAACAGCAGCTTGGAGGCCGCCAGCGACACGCGTTCAGGCAGCGGCGCCAGGATGCGCGGCGCGCCTTCGAGCAGGGTGATGCGCACGTCCTTGATGGCGTTCAGGTTCTGGAAGCCATAGGCGGCATACACGCCGCTCGCCTCGCGCAATTCGGCCGCCAGCTCGACGCCCGTGGCGCCGCCGCCGATAATGACGATGTCGACGCCGGGATGGCCCGCGTCGCCCTGGCGCTGCTCGGCCATGGCCAGCAGTTTCAGCAGGGTCAGGCGGAAGCGCTCGGCATCTTCGGTGGCGTTCAGCGAAATCGTGTTTTCCTGCGCACCCGGCACGCCGAAGTAATTCGAGGTGCTGCCGACGGCCAGCACCAGCTGGTCGTAGCTGATGGTGCGCTGCGGCAGCAGCTGCTCATCCTTGTCGGAGGCAATCGCGCCCACCGTCAGGCTGTTAGATGGCGCGTCGAGCGCGACCAGGGGACCATACACATAGGTAAAGCCATTGTCATGGGCCAGCATCTGGTACGACAGCCCCTCCTGGTGGATATCGAGCGTGCCGGCCGCCACTTCGTGCAGCGACGGCTTCCAGATATGGTAAAGGCGGCTGTCGACCAGTGTCACCTGGCCGGCGCCGAGCTTGCGGCTGAGTTTGCAGGCAAGCTCAAGGCCTCCTGCCCCGCCACCGACGATAACGATTTTACTGTGCAAAGATCCTCCTGATGTGATTGCTTAATTCCTGTGTCCATTGTCCCGGTGATCGTTGCCGCGGCCATGGCCCCTGTCATTGCCGTGGTGGTTGCCAGGGCGGTTGTCATGGTGGTCCCGGTCCCGGTCCGGGCCACGGTCATGGCCGCGATCAGGTCCACGGCCGGGACCGTGGTCCGGACGGCCATGGTGCTGCGGCTGCGGGCGATGCATGGGCGGACGCGCATGCTGCTGGCGATAGCGCGGCGCATATTGGTTGTTATACCAACTATCCTGGACGAAATAGACTTCTTGGTTACAGGCATTATACCGGCGGCAGTGCTTCGACCAGTTTCTGGCATGGCCGGGCGGCACGCGCAGGTAGATCGGGCGCGCCTGCACATAGCGTGCGCGCTCGACAATCACGGGCTGGGCGTAGATCAATTGCGGCGCAGGATAATCGCCCACATCGATACGCCCGTAGAAGCCGGGCTGGCCGATGCTGACCGTGACGGCGGCCGAGGCAGTGGTGACAGCGGTGGTGGCAGCGAGCAGCAGGCCGGCGGCAATAAACAGGTTTTTCATGAGGACACTCCTTGACTTGGTGTCCCGATTGTAGCGCTTGCGCCAAAAGCTTGTTTGTTCGCAAGGACACATATGGCCCTGCGGCCGTTCTTATGCGATGCGACGCACCGGGCGCGGCGCGGCACCGGCCGGCCGGCGCAAGGTCGTGACATTGCTGGCCGGCGCCGTCTGGGTGGCATGGGTGCCGCTCAGACGAAACACGCTGACCACCTCGTTCAGGGCGGTAGCCTGGTCCTGCATCGATTCGGCGGCAGCGGCCGCCTGCTCCACCAGCGCCGCGTTCTGCTGGGTGACCTGGTCCATCTGCACGATGGCCATGTTGACCTGCTCGATGCCGGCGCTCTGTTCGCTGCTGGCGGCGGTGATTTCCTGCATGATGTCGGCCACGCGGCGCACGCTGCCCACCACCTCGTCCATCGTCAGGCCGGCGTCGCGCACCAGTTTGCTGCCGATTTCCACCTGCTCGACCGAGTCGCCGATCAGCGCCTTGATCTCTTTCGCGGCACTGGCCGAGCGCTGCGCCAGATTGCGCACTTCGGCAGCCACCACGGCAAAGCCGCGCCCTTCCTCGCCGGCCCGCGCCGCTTCCACGGCCGCATTGAGCGCCAGGATATTGGTCTGGAAGGCGATGCCGTCGATCACGCTGATGATATCGACGATCTTGCGCGACGAGGCATTGATCGACTCCATCGTCTGCACCACTTGCCCCACGACGGCGCCGCCCTTGCTGGCCACGTCCGAGGCGGCGCCGGCCAGCGTATTGGCCTGGCGCGCATTGTCGGCATTCTGGCGCACGGTCGAGGTCAGCTCCTCCATCGACGACGCGGTTTCTTCCAGCGAGCTGGCCTGCTCTTCCGTGCGCGACGACAAGTCCAGGTTGCCCTGCGCAATTTCGCTCGACGCCGTGGTGATGGTATCGGTGCCGGCGCGCACCTGGCTGACGATGCCGACCAGCTTGTCGCGCATGGTTTTCATGGCAAACAGCAGGCTGGCGCTGTCGCCGTTGCGCGTGGCAATCTCGACCGTCAGGTCGCCTTCGGCAATCGCGCCGGCGATATCGGCCGCATAGCCAGGTTCGCCGCCCAGCTGGCGCGTCAGGCCGCGCGTGATCAGCGCACCGAGCGACAGGCCGGCCGCCACGCTGCCCAGCACCAGTGCAAGCATGAAGCTGCGGCTGGTCTGGTAGACGCTGGACGCCTGCTCGGCCGCTTCCTTGGCGCGCACTTCCTTCTGCTGCGACAGCTTGTCGAGCACGCTGTCGAGCTCATTTGCATGTTCGCGCGTTTTATTGAGCAGCGCCACCAGTTCCGGGCTGCGCTGCGCCAGCGGCTCGGCCGCAGCCAGCGCCAGCACCTGGCTCATCGAGCTGGCATATTCGACCTCCACCACGGCAAAGCGGGCAAACAGTTCCTTGGCGGCTGGCGTGACAAACAGTGGCTGGGCCTTGGCCAGGCTGGCCTTGTTGGCGGCGAGAAATTTGGCAATATCGGCCTGGCGCGTGGCGCGTTCTTCGGCCGTGGTGGCCAGCAGGAAGTTGCTGCGCGCGCGGCCCACCTTGATCAGCGCGATATTGGCTTCCTTGATATGCGACAGTCCCAGCAGCTCATTGTGGTACATCTGGCCGGCCATGGTGTCGATCTTGCCCATGTTATAGATGCCGATGCCGGCCACGATGGCGCCCAGCAGCGCCACGCAAAAGAACGCCGCCAGCAAGCGGGTTCCAACTTTCATTTGATTTAACATGCTCTCTCCAGTATTCGGTCATGGACGCACGCAGCGTCAGTCCTGCCGGGCCGCATGGCAAGCAGGATAGGTATGCGTCGAATATAAGGAAAAAACATCGCCAACAAAAGCGCGGATTGTCACGGCAGCGACAATTCATTGATGCGGCGCAACACATTCTGCGGCTTTCCGTGCTAGCCAAGCCGCATTGTTAACTGTTATAAATCAATGTCCTGCGTGACCAGTTGGCTTGCGCACATTCATTTCCACCGTGCCAGTTCGTGGCGCCGCCGGCCGGCCCGCACCCTGCCCCCGGACCGGCTCCGGCAAGGCACCTGTCCACTCGTAGGCCAGCGTGCCTTTCGGATGCCGGTACCAGCCCGGATCGCGGTAGTCGCCGGGTTGCTGGTCCTTGCGCACCTTCACCGTGGTAAACATGCCGCCCATGCCGATCGCGCCGAACGGACCGTCGCCGGCCATCATCGGCAGGGTGTTGTCGGGGATCGGCATCTGCATCTCGCCCATGTCGGCCATGCCGCGCTCGCCCATTACCATATAGCCCGGCACCAGCTGGTTGATCTTTGCCGCCACGCCCTGGTGGTCGACGCCGATCATGGTCGGCACGTCGTGCCCCATGGCATTCATCGTGTGGTGCGATTTGTGGCAATGAAACGCCCAGTCGCCCGGGTCGGTGGCGGTGAATTCCACCGCCCGCATCTGGCCCACGGCCACGTCGGTGGTCACTTCCGGCCAGCGCGATTCGGGCCGGGTCCAGCCGCCGTCGGTGCCCGTCACCTCGAACTCGTGGCCGTGCATATGGATCGGGTGGTTGGTCATGGTCAGGTTGCCCACGCGCACGCGCACCTTGTCGCCCTGGCGCACCACCATCGGGTCAATGCCGGGAAACACGCGGCTGTTGAAGGTGAACAGATTGAAGTCCGTCATGGTCATGATCTTCGGCGTATAGCTGCCCGGATCGATGTCGTAGTTGCTGAGCAAAAAGACGAAATCGCGGTCGACCTGCATGAAGTTCGGGTCTTTCGGATGCGTGACCCAGAAGCCCATCATGCCCATCGCCATCTGCGTCATCTCATCGGCATGCGGGTGGTACATGAAGGTGCCGGGGCGCCTGGCCACGAATTCATAGACAAAGGTTTTTCCGGGCGCAATGCCCGGCTGGGTCAGGCCCGTCACGCCATCCATGCCATTGGGCAAACGCTGGCCGTGCCAGTGCACGCTGGTGTGTTCCGGCAATTTATTGGTGACAAAGATGCGCACGCGGTCGCCCTCCACCACTTCGATGGTGGGACCCGGCGACTGGCCGTTATAGCCCCACAGATTGGCCATCATGCCCGGCGCCAGTTCGCGCACCACCGGCTCGGCCACCAGGTGGAATTCCTTGACGTTGTTGTTCATGCGCCAGGGCAAGGACCAGCCATTCAGGGTGACTACCGGGTTATAAGGACGGCCATTCGGCGGCGGTGGCGGCGCCTTGGTTTCGGCGCCGGCCATGCTGGCCGCTTCCGGCAGCGAGGCCGCGCCGGCGCGGCTGACGGCGGCGGCACTCAAGGCGACGGCGCCCGCATTCATGAAAAAGTTTCTACGTGAGATCATGGTTATTCCTTGTTGGCTGCGCCGCTGCCATTGATGGCCGACTGCAATTCGGTTTGCGCGATCCAGAAGTCGCGCTGGGTCTCGATGGCGCTGTTGACGCTGGCGACCTGCTCGCGCGCGTCCGCCAATAGTTCGAACACGCTGGCCAGCATGCCGTTGTAGCGCAGCAGCACTTCATGCGAGATCGTCTTGCGCAGCGGCACCACTTCATCGCGATAGTGGCGCGCCAGGTCGTAGGCAGTGCGGTAGCTCGAATAGGCCTCGCGCACTTGCGAACGGGCATTCACTGCCGTGGCCGCCGTGCGCTGCAGTGCCTGCTCGTAGACGGCCTGCGCGCGCGCATGGCGGGCCGTGCCCCAGTCGAACAGCGGCAGTTCCAGCGACACCTCATAGCCGTTTTCGCGGGGCGCGGCCGAGGTACTCTTGTTGGTGTACGCCACGTCGAGCACATTGACCACGCGCGTGACATTCGACAGGCCCAGCGCGCTGGCGGTGGCCTGTGCATCGAGTTTGCTCATCTGCACATCGAGGCGCTGCTCCATCGCCTGCGCTTCGATAGTGCCGGGCTCTTCCGCCTTCGCCGGCAAGTCCGGCAGGCGATCGGGCAAAATGAACGCGGTTTGCCGGCCCCACAGGCCCAGCAGGCGCGTCAGCCGTTCACGCGTGGCCGTGGCCTGGTGGCGCGCGCGCGCCAGGTCGCTGACCGCATCGGCATAAAACACCTGCTGGCGCGCCTGGTCCAGGCGGCTCCAATTCCCAGCCTGTTGCAGGCGCGTGGCCAGCTGGGCGCCAGCCTCGGCCGATACCAGCGCGCGCTGCATGAACTGTTCCGTCTGCACCGCCGCCACCGCCATGAAATAGGCGCGGCGCGTGTCGGCGGCCAGCTGCACGGCAGAACTGGCCGCCTGCAGCTTGGCCTGCTCGAAGCGTCCCCGCTCGATTTGTACGCGCATCGGCATGGTCAGCAGTCCCGCCAGGTCGAAGCTGGCGCTGCGGTCGATTTCATGGCCTTCGCTGCCATGCGAGCGGCCGAACGACAGCCCCGGATTGCGCAGCCGGCCGGACTGCACCAGGTCGGCTTCCGACGCCCCCAGTTCGGCCAGCGCCGCCCTCAGGCCGGGATTGTTCATCAGCGCAATGCGCACGGCGCTGTCGGCGTTCAAGGGCTGGGCCAGCAGCGGCGCCAGCCCGTCTGCGCCAGCTGCCGGGGCCAGGGCACCCGGTGCGCCGGTGCGCGCATCGGCCAGGGTGGACACGGCCTGCATGCCGCCGTCCTGGCTGAAACTGGCGCAGCCGCCCAGTAGTAAAGCTGCAGCCAGCGGAGTCAATCTTGACAAGGTATGGAAGGCGGCCATCTCAATGCCCCTGGTGCTGGTGGTGTTGGTCGTGCGCGACAGGCACAGGAACTGTCTTGTCCATCGGCATGGCGTGTCCCGCCATGTTCATCATATGGCCCTTGTGGCCGCCGGCCTCGCCCACCTTGCGGTTGACGGCGCGCCAGGTTTCGTCCGGGGTAGCGTCGTCTTCGGCGGCGCTGCGGTAGCCGTCGAAGGCGGAGCGGTATTCGGTGGCGGGCACGGCGGCCTGCGGGTCCTGCGGTGCAGGTGTTGGCGGCTGGGCAAGGGCGGCCAGCGGCGGCACGACGCACGCAGCCAGGACAAGGGCAATTAAATGCTTCATGAGTATCTCGATAACAGGACGGTCGTACGCAGGTGGTACGGGGGCAACGCTGGCATGGGGCGCAACAGGCGTAAGGTAGCGTCCCGCCAGGTTCACGGGCGGTCAGGCGGAGCGGATGCTTCTCGGGGGACGTTCGGGGCCGGGCGGAATATGCCCGGCAAACAGCAGCGCGCTTGCCACCGGCAGGCGGGGGGCGCGCAGGTTCAACGGCTGCAGCAAGGACATCGGCGGGGGCGCGCTGGCGGCCACGGTGCAGGCGCCATGGTTGCCGCAATCGTGGCCGTGCGCCATCGTCTTGCCATCGTGGTCATCGATTTGCATGGGCATGGCCATGTCCGCCATGTCTGCCATGTCCGTCATATCGTGGCAATGCGGTATGGCCGCCTTGACTTCCATCACTGCTGCCGCTTTCGCCACGCCATCCTGCTGCAGGCAGCAGGTGCGCATGGCCGCAGCGAAACCCTGCAAGGGCAGCGCAGCAACAAGCAGCCAGAGCAGCGAGCGGAGAAAACAGCGGTAAAGGGCGCGATTCATGGTGGCATGATAAACCTTCCTATGGACGGAAGGTCAAGCATTTATCTCAGCTGGTGCAGCCAGATGATCCAGGTGCCGAAATAGCCCTGCCCTTCCAGCACGATCTCGTCGCTGGCAAACTGCGCCTTTTTGAGCGCATTGACGGTGAAGTGGCGCCGTGCGTCCGCGTTGCGCGGGTCGCCGCTGCGGCGCGGCCGGTACGCCTGGGCGCCGCTGTGCGCGGCAATGGCATCGAGCAGGTCGCGGTACAGATAATCGACCAGCAGTTCGGCCAGCAGCGGCTGGTGTCGTGCCAGCATCGCGGCGATGCCGGGATAGCCCGCGTCGCGCAGGGCCGGCAGGTCGGATTCGTCCAGCAGCGCATCGTCTTCGCGGCAGGTCTGCAGGAAATCATCATATGCCTCGCCGACCAGGCCAGCCAGCATGCTGGCCGGCAAGCATAAGCGAAACGGCAGCAGCGGCAACGCGCTGCGCTGGCCGTAGCCCATGTCGCGGCAACCGAACCGGCGCAGGTCGAACGGCTGGCCGTCCACTTCGCAACTGATCGTCGAATCGGTCATCCGTGACGCGCCAGCATTTCATTGACGCCCACGCAGTTGCGTCCTCTTTCCTTGGCCACATACAGCGCCGCATCGGCAGCCAGCAGAATCGAGGCGCTGTCGCCATCCTGCTGGCTCGACGACACCACGCCCAGCGAGACGGTGATGGCGCCGGCGCCGGGAATCTCGGCCTCGGCTACCCGCCCACGCAGGCGCTCGGCGACCTGCAGCGCAATGTCGAGGCTGGCGTCCGGCAGCAGCATCAGGAATTCGTCGCCGCCATTGCGGCACAACACGTCATGGTCGCGTGAACCGGCGCGCATCAGTTGGGCCAGGCGCAGGATGACGGCGTCGCCGACAGCATGGCCCCAGCGGTCATTGACCTGCTTGAAGTGGTCGATATCGATGGCGATCACGGAAAACGCCCGCGATTGCGCCTGCCACGCTTCCAGGGCCGCATCCATGCCGCGCCGGTTGGCCAGGCCCGTCAGCGGATCGGTCTGCACATCGCTCTTGAGCTTGCCGATCTTGTTTTGCAGCAGCGACATGCCAACCAGCAAGGCGCGCTTGATCTGCGCCGCTTCCAGGTACCACACGCCGATGCGGCCGATGCGCTCGGCCATGCCGGGCGCATCCATGCGGCTGGCGCCTTCGGCCAGTTGCACCAGCGGACGCGAAATCAGGCGCGCCAGCCACCAGATCAGCGGCAGGGTCAGCAGGGCAATCGGCAAGGTATGCCACACCGTATTGAGCATCAGCTGGTTCAGCGGCGCCAGGGTGGCCAGCGTCGGGCGCTGGGCAACAATGCCCCAGCCCGTCGATGGCAGCACGGCGTAACCGGCCAGCATGTCCACGCCCAGCGTATTGACCGTGCGTCCGCTGCCGTTTTCGCCGCGCACGATGGCGTCGATTACCGTATTGCCCCCTGCCGTCGCCCCGACCCGGCCCGGATCGGGGTGATACAGCAGGCGCCGCTTCTGGTCGACCACATACAGATAGGAGCCATCGCGATAGTAATGTTCGCCCAACAGGCGGGACAGGATATTCTTTTGTTTCAGGTAAATCGAGCCGCCCACATAGCCCAGGTAGTCGCCATTGGCGGCAAACACGGGATGCGAGATAAAAATCACCAGGTTGCCCACTGAAGACAGATAAGGCTGGGTGATCAGGGGACGGCGCTCGCGCAGCGCCTGCTGCGCGCCCAGCGTGGTCAACCGGGTATCGCGCACGGCCAGCGTTTCTGGCGAAACACCCTGCACCACGCCGCGCGCATCGACAATCAGGACAGAGTTGAAGCTGTTGGTCTGCTTGCGCAGGCGCCCGGCCTCGGCATTGAGCGCGGCCCGGTCGCCAAACTGGCGCGCCAGCAGGCCGGCGCTGTAGGCCAGCTGCTGGCGCGTCGACTGCAGGAAATCCTCGGTGCTGCCGGCCAGCTTGTGCGCATACGCGTGGTTCGCCTCCAGTGTGCTATCGATCAGCAGCTGCCGCTGCACGCGAAACGTGGCGTAGAAGGTATTGGCCAGCGAAATGATGGCGCTGGCAAACGCTACCAGCACGATCAGACGGCGCAGATTGATACGCGAAGACAACTTGGATTGGTGCGGCATGGAAGTGGCATTGCCCGAAAAAGACGCATTATACATATCTATAGAGCAACAAACGATAAAGGAAACCGTTTATTGAGTGCTATATTGATATGGCATCAATTTCAGGCCTGTCCGCCATCAGGCGTGAATGGCGTGTTTTTGTATCCACGACACGTACTGTTTCATCCAGCCCTGGAAGAAGCCCAGGCTGGCCGCGCCGATATTGCCATTTTCGTCGAACAGGCCTTCTTTGGCCTGGATAAACATTTCCGGCTGGCCCAGCACCGGCACGTCGAGGTAGGCCAGCACGTTGCGCAGATGCTGCTGCGCCAGCGCGGTGCCGATGGCGCCGACCGACACGCCCAGTACGGCGGCCGGTTTGCCGCCCCATACGCTCTGGCCGTAAGGACGCGAGGCGTGGTCGATCGCGTTTTTCAGCACGCCCGGAATCGAACGGTTGTATTCGGGAGTCAGGAACAGCAGCGCCTGGGAATCGGCGATTTCGGTTTTCAGGCGCAGCACCTGCGGCGACTGGGCGCCGTCGTCATCCTGGTTGTACAGCGGCAGGTCGCCGATCTCGATCTGCTTGAAAGAGAACTCGGGCGGCGCCAGCTTGACGATGGCGTCAGCCAATTGGCGGTTGAAGGAATCCTTGCGCAGGCTGCCGACGATGATTGCAACTTGATACTGGCTCATATGAAAAATCCTCCGATAGGGTAAAAAAAGGCCTGACGTGATGATCACGACAGGCCTATCTTGCCACACAAGTATTGCTGACGTCTGCACGCCAGAAGGTCAGTTCGGCGACGGCGCCAACCCTGTATACACGCGGAAATAGCGTCCGCCCAGATTGGTCAGCACTTCATAGCCGATGGTATGGGCCATCGCGGCCACTGCGTCGACCGGGTGCTCGGGGCAGATCAGGTCGACCAGCTGGCCGGGCGCCAGGCGCGCCGGATCGATATTGCTCGCGTCGAGCGTGATCGAATCCATCGAGATGGCGCCGATCTGCGGCACCCGCACGCCATCGATCAGGCCCAGGCCCTGGTTGCTCATGCTGCGCAGCCAGCCGTCCGCATAGCCGACCGAGACGGTGGCCACCACGCATGGCCCGGTGGCCGTGTAGCGGCAGGAATAGCCGACATGCTCGCCCGCTTCGATGGTGCGCGTCTGGAGGATCTTGCCCTGCAGGCGCACCACCGATTGCAGCGGGTTCGGTTCGCCCGCCTGCGGCGTGATGCCGTACAGCGCGGCGCCCGGACGCACCAGGTCGAAGTGATAATCGGGCGACAGGAACACGCCCGAAGAATTGGCCAGGCTGGCCGGATACTGCGGCAGGCGCGCGCGAATTTCCAGGAAACGCGCCAGCTGCTGGGCATTGGCCGGGTGATAGCGCTCGTCGGCGCAGGCCAGGTGGCTCATCACATAGCGTACCTTGATGCCGTCGAGAAAATGCGGGTTCGCCAGCCAGCCGTCGATTTCCTGCGGCGACAGGCCCATGCGCGACATGCCCGTGTCGACCTGCACCACGGCGTCGAGTTCGCGGTCCAGCAAGGCGGCATGCGCGCGCCAGCCGGCCACCTGCGGCGCGCTGTTGAGCACGGGAATCAGGCCGTGCTGCGTGAATTCGCTTTCCGCGCCGACCGGCGGGCCGTGCAGCACGAAAATTTCGGCGTCCGGCGCCACGTGCGGGCGCAGGCTGATGCCCTCTTCCAGGTGCGCCACGAAGAAATGGCGGCAGCCCTCCTCGTACAGCGCGGCGCCCACTTGCGCCGCGCCCAGGCCATATGCGTCCGATTTGACCACCGCCGAACAGGCGGCAGGCCGGGCTTTCTCGCGCAGCAACCGGTAGTTGGCGCGCACGGCATGCAGATCGATCGTAAGGATGGCGCCGCTGCGCTCTTTTGCCGTAACAACTGTGTTTGCCGTCATGCTCATGCCTCCGCGTAGTGCAGCTTGCCGCCCTGCTGCGCGCCGCCATAGCGGCCCACGGACAAATCGTCGGCACGGATCGCCGGCTGCTTCGACGACATCAGGTCGGCCAGCAATTGCGCCGAGCCGCAGGACATGGTCCAGCCCAGTGTGCCGTGGCCCGTGTTCAGGTACAGATTGCGCAATGGCGTGCGGCCGACGATGGGCGTGCCGTCCGGCGTCATCGGGCGCAGGCCGGTCCAGAAGGTGGCCTCGCCCGTGTTGCCGCCGCCGGGGAACAGGTCGTTGACCACCATTTCCAGCGTTTCGCGGCGGCGCGGATTGAGGCGCAGGTCGTAGCCGGCGATCTCGGCCATGCCGCCCACGCGGATGCGGTCGTCGAAACGCGTCACCGCTATCTTGTAGGTCTCGTCGAGGATGGTCGACACCGGCGCCTTGGCCGCATTGACGATGGGCACGGTGATCGAATAGCCTTTCAGCGGATACACGGGGATGCCCAGCAAGGGGTTCAGCAAGGTGGTCGAATAGGAACCCAGCGCCACCACATACGCGTCGGCCTTGACCACCTCGGCGCCGCATTGCACGCCGGCAATCGCTTCGCCCTGCGTCAGCAGCGCGTCGATCGCCACGCCATAGCGGAACTGCACGCCCAGGTTGACGGCCATCTCGGCCAGACGGGTGGTAAACAGCTGGCAGTCGCCGGTTTCATCGTTGGGCAGGCGCAGGCCGCCGAACAGCTTGTCCTTGACCGCTTCGAGCGCCGGCTCGGCGCGCGACAGCTGGTCGCGCTGCAGCACCTCGAACGGTACGCCCGCGTCTTTCAGCACATCGATATCCTTGGCCGCATCGTTGTACTGCTTTTCGGTGCGGAACAATTGCATCGTGCCCTGCTGGCGGCCTTCATAGCTGATGCCAGCCTCGGCACGCAGCACCTTGAAACAGTCGCGGCTGTATTCGGCCAGGCGCACCATGCGCTCCTTGTTGACGGCGTAGGCGTCCGGGGTGCAGTTACGCAGCATCTGCCACATCCATTTCAGCTGTGCCATGCTGCCGTCGAGCGAGATCGACAGCGGTGCATGGCGCTGCATCATCCATTTGACGGCTTTCAGGGGAATGCCGGGCGCGGCCCATGGCGAGGCATAGCCGGGCGAGATCTGCCCCGCGTTGGCAAAGCTGGTTTCCAGTGCCGGACCAGGCTGGCGATCGATGACGGTCACCTCATGCCCTGCCCTGGCCAGATAATAAGCACTGGTGACGCCGATGACGCCGCTACCCAGAATCACGATACGCATAATTTCCTCTATTTATTTTAGGGCAGATTGCCAGATTTACCGCTATGATATTGCCAAGTCACCAGCATATGTTCACGTATAAATCGAAATATTCAGCAAATAATCATGAGAATTCTAAAAGAATCGTCGCGCGGCCTGGACAAGCTGGACCGGCACATCCTGCGCATCCTGCAACAGGACGGCCGCATCTCGATGAAAGACCTCGGTGAACAGGTCGGTTTGTCGATTACCCCGTGCATCGAGCGGGTCAAGCGCATGGAGCGCGATGGCGTGATTACCGGCTACCACGCCAAGGTCAACCCGGCCGCGCTGGGCGCCAAGCTGCTGGTGTTTGTCGAAATCACGCTCAATCAGAAATCGGCCTCGGCCTTCGAACAATTCCGCCGCGAGGTGCTGCAGATTCCGGAAGTGCAGGAATGCCACCTGGTATCGGGCGACTTCGACTACCTGATCAAGGCGCGCATCCATGAAATGGCAGAATACCGCAAACTGCTGGGCGACATGCTGCTGCAGCTGCCGGGGGCGGCCCAATCGAAAAGCTATGTGGTGATGGAAGAAATCAAGGAAACGCTGGCGGTCTCGACCGATGTGCTGCACAAGAGCTGAAAGTAGCAGTTGGCGATACCATCGGCATCGGTTTTTGCGCCTTTGTATAATCCGGTAGCACACCGTTACAAATGCACGCACACTCTCCCTCGACATCACGCCCGTCCCCTCTGAGATTGGAAGCAGTGATGCGCACCGGGACTACTGCTATGAATACCTTTTTAAAACTGGCGTTATCTTGCCTCGCCGGCCTGTCCATGGCCATGTGCACCGCCAGCGAATACACCGTCAACCGCGCGCCTGCCAATGGCGCCATCTACCAGACCATTACCGTCGGCAAGACCACCCGCCTCGACCTCGACGCGGCGCTGGGCAGCGCCACCGTGGTCAGCTTCGACCCCGGCTATGAAGTGTGGGTCTACAAGAACCAGCTGCAAGCCCCTGCGAGCCGTTTCCTGCCTCTGGTGGGCCAGAAAGGCACGCGCGAAGTGGCCGTCATGTTCGACCGCGCGGGCATCGTCAGGAAATTCCGCATCCACGAGCCAAGGAAATAAGCAGGACGCCACGACTGCGGCCCATGCGCTACAGTTACGGTTTATCCATTTGACTCCGCATGCAATTACCCGCAAACAGCCATCTCATTTCGCTGGACAAGGACTGGCAGCACCGCCAGTCTTATCCGCCACTTGGTTTTACACCTTTTTACGAAGCCGCCCTGGGCAATGGCGATACGTTCGGCCTGTACTGGCCCATCGGCCGCGAAGCGTTTGAACCGATCGTGGTGGAAACCTGGCACGACGAATGGCGCGTGCAGCCGCAGTTTTCCAGCATCGATGCCTTTCTGCAAGCCTACGAACGGGCGGATGACGAGCATGTGACCACGCCCTCGCTGGCCGACGATCCGGCTTCGCCGTTTGCCGCTTATCTGGCGGCAAAGGAAGCGATCGGCCAGCGCAACCCCGAGGCGGCCATCGGCCTGCTGGAAGCGGCGCTGGCCATCGTGCCCGAATATACCGATGCCCTGTGCCTGCTGCATGGCCAGTACGTGCGCGCGGGCAGGACCGATGACGCCGTCAAGCTGGCGATCCGCGCCATCATCTCGCCGCCCTCGTTTGGCGGTCCGCCATTGAAGGCGGTGCAATGGCTGCGCAGCCAGCCGGTGGCTGACAAGGAGCTTGATCCCATCTGGCGCATGTGCGGGCAGTTGTCGTTCAGCTTTGGCGGCAGCAAGGAAAACGCCGATTACCCGCTGCTGGCCGCCGCGATCGAATGCTATCTGGAACAGGAAAACTTTCTCCATGCGGCGACGCTGATGCAAACCTATGCGGAACTGATGAGTGCGGAAACCGTGTCGTTCCAAGAGCGCTACGGCTTCGACCAGGCCGCTTTCATTGCACGCCAGATCGCCGTCAGCGCACAGCTGGCGCCGGGCGGACGCGATCCGGCCACACTATGGGCCGCCCGCCCCGCCTGACGCCAGGCAATGGTTTAAACTGACCGTTCACCTTTCAATAAAAAGGACATCCCCATGGCCAACGCATCTCCCCCGCCGCGCCGCGCCCTGCTCGTGATCGACGTGCAGAATGAATACGTCACCGGCAAGCTGCGCATCGAATATCCGCCCGTTGCCACGTCGCTGCCGAATATCGCGCTGGCCATGCAGGCGGCGCGCGCCGCCGGCATGCCTGTCATCACGGTGCAGCACGACGCACCGGCAGGCTCGCCGATTTTTGCCAGGGACAGCGACGGCTGGCAGTTACACCCAAGCATAGCCAGCTTTGCCGCCGATCATCATATCCACAAGACCATGGGCAGCGTGTTTGCGGGAACCGACCTTGCCGACTGGCTGGAAAACCATGCGATCGACACGCTGACCGTCACCGGCTACATGACGCACAACTGCGACGCCTCGACCATCTACCATGCCGCGCACCATGGCCTGCAGGTGGAATTCCTGGCCGACGCCACCGGTTCGCTGCCATATGAAAACGCGGCCGGCAAGGCCAGCGCCGAAGAGATCCACCGCGTCTACAGCACCGTGTTTCATTCCAGCTTTGCGGCGGTGGCCAACACGGCCGAGTGGATCGCGGCGGTACAGGAAGGCAAACCGCTGGCCAGGGACAATATCTTCCTGTCCAACCAGCGCGCGGCCAGGCCCGGCGCTGGCGCATGATGGCGCGCCGACCGCCACCTGCTGCGCTTGCCGGCCACCCATGATCCGCTTGTTCACCCGCCTTGTCCTTGCCGCCCTGTCCGTGTTTGTGCTGGCGACCGTCGCGCTCGTTCTCGCGGGCCTGAACGACAAGAACGGGCAGGCCGAATTGATCGTGGTGCCGGGCAATACGATTGCGTCCGATGGCACACCGAGTCCTAGGCTGCAGGCGCGGCTCGATGTGGCGGTCAAACTGTTCAAGCAAGGAAATGCGCCGCGCATTTTTGTCAGCGGCGGCACCGGCAAGGAAGGGTTTGACGAGGCGGCCTCGATGGCAGCCTACCTGCGGCGCCAGGGCGTGCCGGCGGCAGCAATCATCGAGGACAGCCAGGGCTGGACCACGGGCGCCTCTGCCGTCAATGCGGCCGCGTATCTGCGCGCACAAGGAAAGGGCAAGCACACGGCCATCGCCGCTACCCAGTATTTCCATGTGCCGCGTTTCCAGCTGGCGCTGGAACGGCAAGGCGTCACCGTCAGCGGCCATGCCCATGCGCCGTATGTTGAACTGCGCGACCTGTATTCGATCCCGCGCGAAACCGTGGCCTATCTGCTGTATTACCTGAGGGGATAATGCAATGGCGCAGCAATTTGATCTGCAACGCTTTGTCGATGCGCAGGACACCGTCTACGACACCGTGCGCGCCGAACTGAGAGCCGGCCACAAGCGCAGCCACTGGATGTGGTATATCTTTCCGCAACTCGCGGGCCTGGGCCGCAGCGAGACGGCGCGCCATTATGCGCTGTCGGGCGTCGAAGAAGCACAGGCGTATCTGGCGCATCCGCTGCTGGGCCAGCGGCTGGAAGAATGCTGCACGATACTGACCGGCATCGAAGGCCGCACGGCCAGCGCCATCTTCGGCTATCCCGACGACCTGAAGCTGCATTCCTCGCTGACCCTGTTTGCGCAGGCCGCGCCAGACCAGCCCCTGTTCGGCGCCTGCCTGGCCAAATATTTCAATGGCCAGCGCGACGCCGCCACGCTCCAGCTTCTGTAATTACGCGCTCCAGTCGCGCGAACGCTCGACCGCGCGCTGCCACTTGTGCAGCCGCGTGAGTCGCTCATCGTCCGCCATCATCGGCTCGAAGCGGCGCGCCACGCGCCACTGCGCGGCGATCTCTTCGAGCGAACTCCAGTACCCCACCGCCAGGCCCGCCAGGTAGGCCGCGCCCAGCGCCGTGGTTTCCGTCACCACCGGCCGCACCACCGGCACATTCAGGATGTCCGACTGGAACTGCATCAGCATGTCGTTGCGGGCCGCGCCGCCGTCGACGCGCAGTTCGGATAGCGCAATGCCGGCGTCATTCTGCATCGCCGACAAGACATCGACGTTCTGGTAAGCCACGCCTTCGAGCGCCGCGCGCGCGATATGCGCCTTGCCGGTGCCGCGCGTAATGCCGATCAGCGTGCCGCGCGCATACGGGTCCCAGTACGGCGCGCCCAGGCCGGCGAACGCCGGCACGAACACCAGGCCGCCCGTATCGGGCACGCTGGTAGCCAGCGCTTCGACCTCGGACGAATGGCTGATGATGCCCAGCCCGTCGCGCATCCACTGCACCGCCGCGCCGGCAATAAAGGCGCTGCCTTCGAGCAGGTAGTCGGTGCTGCCCGCGCCCTGCCCCAGCTGCCAGCCGACGGTGGTCAGCAGCCGGTTCTTCGACGGCAGCGGCTCCTTGCCGACATTCATCAGCATGAAGCAGCCGGTGCCATAAGTATTTTTGGCCATGCCCGGCTGCAAGCAGGCCTGGCCGAAGGTGGCCGCCTGCTGGTCGCCGGCGATGCCGGCAATCGGCAGCGGCACGCCCAGCAAACCGGCATCGGTGTGCGCCGCCACGCCGCTCGACGGCACCACCTGCGGCAGCAGGGAGGCGGGAATATCGAGCAGCGCCAGCAGGTCCGCATCCCACTGCAAGGTATGGATATTGAACAGCATGGTACGCGAGGCGTTGCTGGTGTCGGTCAGGTGCGCGCCGCTCATCTTCCAGATCAGCCAGCTGTCGACCGTGCCGAAAGCCAGCTCGCCCCGTTCGGCCCGTGCGCGCGCGCCGGGCACATTGTCGAGCAGCCACTTGAGCTTGGTGGCGGAAAAATAGGCGTCCAGCACCAGCCCCGTCTTCTGCTGGATCAGCTCCGCCTTGCCCTCTGCCACCAATTGCTCGCAGAAGGCGGCATTGCGGCGGTCCTGCCAGACGATGGCGTTGGCCACCGGCTGGCCCGTGGCGCGGTCCCACAGCACCGTCGTTTCGCGCTGGTTGGTGACACCAATGGCGGCCACGTCGGCAGCTTTCACGCCGCTCTCGCGCAGCACCTGGTGCAGCACCGACAGCTGCGAGTCCCAGATTTCATCGGCGTCATGCTCGACCCAGCCCGGCTGCGGAAAGATCTGGCGAAATTCGCCCTGTGCGCAGGCATGCGGATGGCCGGCGTGATCGAACAGGATGGCGCGCGAACTGGTGGTGCCCTGGTCTAAAGCAAGTATGTATTTGGTCATGGTTTGCACTGCGTTGTGACAGGTGAGAACTCTGCGGGTTGGCTGGCGATTTTTTTAACCCCAACGCCGCCCCTGGGGTCGGACCCTCAGGATCCGACCCCGGTATTTCGCCGTTGGGGTAGCAATCATACCTTCGGCCTAGCGCACCTTGCCCTCTTTCCACGCTTGCAGCAGCTTGTCGTAGGCGATGGTCTCACCCTTCGGCTTTTCGTTCGCCAGCTTTTTCCATGGCGCGTGCTGGTCCGACAGGTACTGGTTCGGATCGCCCTTGGCATTGAGCTTCGGCGCGCAGGCCTTCATGCCGGCCCGCTGCAGGCGCGCCATGACCTGATCCATTTCCTCGGCCAGGTTGTCCATCGCGGCCTGCGGCGTTTTTTCGCCGGTAATCGCGGTGGCCACGTTTTTCCACCACAGCTGGGCCAGCTTCGGATAGTCGGGCACGTTGTTGCCGGTCGGCGTCCATGCCACGCGGGCCGGGCTGCGGTAGAACTCGATCAGGCCGCCGTATTCATTGGCGTGCTTGGTAAAGTACTCGTGGCGGATATCGGAGTCGCGAATGAACGTCACGCCAACGATGGACTTTTTCAGCGACACGGTTTTCGAGGTGACGAACTGCGCATACAGCCAGGCGGCGGCCTTGCGGTCGTCCGGCGTGGACTTGAACAGGAACCAGGAACCGACGTCCTGGTAGCCGTTCTGCATGCCGTCCTTCCAGTACGGGCCGTGCGGCGACGGCGCCATGCGCCATTTCGGCGTGCCATCCTTGTTCACCACCGGCAAGCCCGGTTTCACCATGCCGGCCGTAAACGCCGTGTACCAGAAGATCTGCTGGGCGATTTCGCCTTGCGCCGGCACCGGGCCGGACTCGGAGAAATTCATGCCGTTCGCCTGCGGCGGCGCGTATTTCTTCATCCAGTCGATATATTTGGTCAGCGCAAACACGGCCGCCGGCGAATTGGTGGCGCCACCGCGCGACATCGAGGCGCCGACCGGCGTGCACTTGTCGGCCGCCACCTTGATGCCCCATTCATCGATCGGCATGCCATTCGGAATGCCCTTGTCGGCCGCGCCGGCCATCGACAGCCAGGCATCGGTAAAGCGCCAGCCCAGCGACGGATCTTTCTTGCCGTAGTCCATATGGCCGAACACCTTCTTGCCGTCGATTTCCTTGACGTCATTGGTAAAGAATTCGGCGATGTCCTCATAGGCGGACCAGTTCTGCGGCACGCCCAGCTCGTAGCCGTACTTGGCCTTGAACTTGGCCTGCAAATCCTTGCGTGCGAACCAGTCGGCGCGGAACCAGTACAGGTTGGCGAACTGCTGGTCGGGCAGCTGATATACCTTGCCGTCCGGCGCGGTGGTAAAGCTGATGCCGATAAAGTCCTTCAGGTCGATGCCGGGATTGGTGAATTCCTTGCCCTTGCCGGCCATGTAGTCGGACAGCGGCTCGATCGCGCCATAGCGGTAGTGGGTGCCGATCAGGTCGGAGTCCGAGACCCAGCCGTCATAGATGCTTTTGCCGGACTGCATCGAGGTCTGCAGCTTTTCCACCACATCGCCTTCCTGGATAATGTCGTGGCGCACCTTGATGCCGGTGATTTCCTCGAAGGCCTTGGCCAGCGTCTTCGATTCGTAGACGTGGGTGTCGATGGTTTCCGACACCACGGAAATTTCCTTGACGCCCTTGGCTTTCAGCTTGGCGGCCGCATCGATAAACCATTTCATTTCATCGAGCTGCTGCTGCTTGTTCAGGCTCGACGGCTGGAATTCCTTGTCGATCCAGGTTTGCGCCTGTTTGGCATCGGCCAGCGCCGCACCCGACACCAGCAATGCGGCCGCGGCCGCCAGGACTGTACACTGCAATTTCATCGTGATTCTCCTTTATAGTTGTCATCCGGCAGGCAAAACCCGCCGGTAATTTCATCTACGACTTATCCCCAACGCATTACTACCAACAACAACACAAAACTGATGGCCGCTCCTATCGTTTGCTGCATTTCCGTAAAGCCGGCCCACGCCAGGTTGACATAGGCGGCCGCCAGCAGACCGACAAACAGGCGGTCGCCGCGCGTGGTCGGCATCGGCAGGAAACCCTTGCGTTCGATGCTGGGCGAACGGATCTGCCAGATCGTCATGCCGGCCAGCATCAAGCCGATGCAGCCAAAAAAGATCGCCACTTCGGGCGTCCACGCCATCCAGCCGAACAGGCTGGCGCTGCTATCTGCAGTTGCTTCCATCTCACACCCTCCCCATGGCAAAGCCCTTGGCTATGTAATGCCGCACGAACCAGATCACCAGGGCGCCCGGCACGATGGTCAGCACGCCCGCCGCCGCCAGCACGCCCCAGTCCATGCCGGCCGCCGACACGGTGCGTGTCATGGTGGCGGCGATCGGCTTGGCGTTCACCGACGTGAGCGTTCGCGCGAGAAGCAGCTCGACCCAGCTGAACATGAAGCAGAAGAAGGCCGTCACGCCCACGCCCGACTTGATCATCGGCAGGAAAATCTGCACGAAGAAGCGCGGGAAGCTGTAGCCGTCGATATACGCCGTCTCGTCAATTTCCTTCGGCACGCCCGACATGAAGCCTTCGAGTATCCACACGGCCAGCGGCACGTTGAACACCATGTGCGCCAGCGCCACGGCCAGGTGGGTGTCCATCAGGCCGACGGTCGAGTACAGCTGGAAGAACGGCACCAGGAACACGGCCGGCGGCGTCATGCGGTTGGTCAGCAGCCAGAAGAACAGGTGCTTGTCGCCGACAAAGTTGTAGCGTGAAAAGGCATACGCGGCCGGCAAGGCGACGGTGACCGACATCACCATGTTCAGCGCCACATAGATCATCGAGTTGATATAGCCGCTGTACCAGGACGGATCGGTAAAGATCGTGTGGTAGTTGGCAAACGTCAGGTGCTCGGGCCACAGGCTCAGTACGCCAACGATCTCCTCGTTGGTTTTCAGCGACATATTGAGCATCCAGTAAATCGGCAACATGGAGGCGATCAGGAACGCGGCCAGGATGGCGCCGCTCACTTTCTTGTTCATCATTTCTGGTCTCCCGTGCCCACGCGTTGCATCCAGGTGTACAGCACGAAGCAGAACAGCAGGATGATCAGGAAATAAATCAGCGAGAATGCCGAAGCCGGTCCCAGGTCGAACTGGCCCACCGCCTTTTGCGTCAGGTATTGCGACAGGAAGGTGGTGGCATTGCCCGGTCCGCCACCGGTCAGCACGAACGGTTCCGTATAGATCATGAAACTGTCCATAAAGCGCAGCAGCACGGCAATCATCAGCACATTGCGCAACTTCGGCAGCTGGATATAGCGGAACACGGCCAGGCGCGAGGCGCCGTCGATGCGCGCCGCCTGGTAATAGGCGTCGGGAATCGCGCGCAGGCCCGCGTAGCACAGCAGCGCGACCAGCGGCGTCCAGTGCCAGATATCCATCACCATCACCGTCAGCCAGGCGTCGAGCGAATTGCCGTTGTAGTTATAGTTGATGCCCAGCGAGTTCAATGTATAACCCATCAGCCCGATATCGCCACGGCCGAAGATCTGCCAGATGGTGCCGACCACGTTCCAGGGGATCAGCAGCGGCAGCGCGATCAGCACCAGGGCGAGCGACGCCTTCCAGCCATCGGCCGGCATGCACAGGGCAATCAGGATGCCGAGCGGAATCTGGATCGCCAGCACCGAGCCGGAGAACAGCAGCTGGCGCAGCAAGGCGCTGTGCAGGTCGCCGTCGAGCATCACCATGCGGAACCATTCGGTGCCCACGAATACCTTCTGCGTGGGACTCAGGATGTCCTGCACCGAATAATTAATCACCGTCATCAACGGCAAAATTGCGGAAAACGCCACGCACAGCAGCACGGGCAGAATCAGGAACCAGGCGCGGTTGTTATCGGTCTTCATTAGGCCACCCGTTTGTCGTTGAGGTAATACAGCGTGCGTTCCGGCGGAAAGCGCAGCCGCACGGCGTCGCCGGCGACGGCATCGATGGCGCGCAATTTGGCCGCCACCGTGACGCTGCCCAGCCGGAACTCGGCCAGGTAATGCGTGCCCATATTGCGCACCGCCAGCACGCTGGCGGCGACCGTATCGTTGCCGGCGGCATCGGGCTTCATGCACTCGACAAACTCGGGCCGCACGCCGAGCGTAATCTTGCCTTGCGCACCCGTCAGCGCAGCGCGCGCCGCCTCCGGCAAGGCCAGCGCCTGCCCGGCCACCCGCGCCTGCCCGTCTTCCACCGTGCAATCGAACAGATTCATGCCGGGGTTGCCGATAAAGTAGCCGACAAAGGTATGCTCGGGCGCCTCGAACAGCGCCTGTGCGCTGCCCGTCTGCACCACCTCGCCCTGCGTCATGACCACCACCTGGTCGGCAAAGGTCAGCGCTTCGACCTGGTCGTGCGTGACGTAGATCAGCGACAATCTGAGTTCGTGGTGGATCTCTTTCAATTTGCGCCGCAGCAGCCATTTCAGGTGCGGGTCGATCACCGTCAGCGGTTCGTCGAACAGCACCGCCGCCACGTCGGGGCGCACCAGTCCCCGGCCCAGCGAAATTTTCTGCTTGGCGTCGACCGACAGGCCGCTGGCGCGCATTTTCAGGTCGCCGGACAATTCCAGCATCCCGGCCACCTGCTGCACGCGTTTGCGTACCTCGGCCTCTTTCCAGCCGCGATTACGCAGCGGAAAAGCCAGATTGTCGTGCACGGTCATGGTGTCGTAGATGACGGGAAACTGGAATACCTGCGCGATATTGCGTGCCTCGGTCGGCAGTTGCGTCACGTCCTTGCCGTCGAACAGCACCTTGCCATGCGACGGTTTGACCAGGCCCGAAATAATATTGAGCAAGGTGGTCTTGCCGCAGCCGGACGGTCCCAGCAGCGCGTAGGCGCCGCCATCCTGCCAGCTCATGCTCATCGGCCGCAGCGCATAGTCGGTCGGTGCGGATGGGTTCGGTTTATAGGCGTGCGCCAGGTCGATCAGTTCGATGCGCGCCATTGTCAGTCCCCCTTCACGGCTGGCGCGAACAGCAATTCGCCGCTCCCGCCAAAGATAAACAGCGACTGCGGCCGGCAATACACGGTGCAGGCGCTGCCGATTTCCAGGTTGTGCACGCCGCCGAGCTGCGCCACCAGCGCCAGCGCACCGCGCCGCGCATGGACATAGGTTTCCGAGCCGCTGATTTCGGCCAGGTCGACCTGCGCCGCGATCGCCAGGTCGCTATCGGACTGCGGCGCCAGGTGCAGGCTGTGCGCGCGCACGCCCAGCGTCACGCTGCGCTGGCCGGCCAGTGCGGCCTGCTGTTGATCGCTCAAGGGAATCGCCAGCCCGCCTTCGGCCTGCGCGATGCCATCGGCGCCGATCTGCGCCGGCAGCAGGTTGATCGGCGGATCGCTGAAAGTGCGCGCCACCTCGATGCAGTTGGGCGCATTGAACACGTCGAGCGTGCGGCCTTGCTGCAGCAGCCGGCCTTCATGCAGCACCGCCACATGGCCGCCCAGCTGCAGCGCTTCGAGCGGTTCGGTGGTGGCATACACGACAGTGGTACTGCCGCTGGAAAACAGCTCCGTCAGCTCGCGCCGCAGTTCCTCGCGCAGCTTGTAGTCGAGGTTGACCAGCGGCTCGTCGAGCAGCAGCAGCGACGCATCCTTGATCAGCGCGCGGCCCAGCGCCGTGCGCTGCTGCTGGCCGCCGGACAACTCGCCCGGCGTGCGCTGCAGATACGGCGTGATATGCAGCCGCTCGGCCAGCGCCATTACCTTGGCACGTATGCTCTCTTCCGGTTCCTTGCGCAGCCGCAAGGGCGAAGCCATATTGTCGTAGACGGTAAACGCGGGGTAGTTGATAAATTGCTGGTACACCATCGCCAGATTGCGTTTGCTGACCGGCACGCCCGTCACATCGACGCCGTCGGCCGTGACCGTGCCCGCGTTCGGCTTGTCGAGGCCGGCCATCACGCGCATCAGCGTGGTCTTGCCGGCCCGCGTGGTACCGAGCAGCACATTGATGGCGCCCGGCACCAGCGCCAGCGACATGGGATACAGCCAGGTGTCGGCGCCGTGCTGCCGGCTGATCTTGTCCAATACAAGTTGCACGTGTTCTCCTCCAGTGTTTTTCGCCGCGCCCTCGTTCGGGGTGCGGTCGTTTGCTGCGTTTGGTGCGTTTGCTGCGTTTGCTGCGTGTTTCTACAGCGGATGTGCGGCCAGCCACGCATCGAGCCTGCTTTCCGTCTCCGGGGGCAAATGCAGCCCCAGCTTCGAGCGCCGCCACAGGATATCGGCCGCGCTGACGGCCCATTCGCGGCGCCGCAAATAATCGATCTCGACCGCGTACAGCCCGCTGGCCACCTCTTCCCCCATGTCGGCCGGCGCCGTGCATCCATTGAGCAGCACGTGGATGCGCGTGCCATAGGCGCGGGCATGGCGCGCCACCAGTTTCGGCGGCAGCCACGCATACTGGCGCTGCAACTGCTGCACAAACGCGCCGAACTCGCGCACGCCCCGGTTATCCGGGACTGCGCCAAACAGGTCGCCGCCGGGCAAGCAGGCTGTCGCCGTCCATGCGCTTTTCGCCGTGCCCGGCGCCGGCTGCAGCAACGGCTGCAGCAAATTCACAGCCTCCTCGGCCAGCTTGCGAAACGTGGTGATCTTGCCGCCGAAAACGCTGAGCAAGGGCGCGCCCTCGCGGTCCAGCTCGAAGCGGTAATCGCGCGTCACGGCCTTCGCATCGGCTGCCGCATCTTCCACCAGCGGCCGTACGCCCGAATAGGTCCACACTACGTCGGCCGGTACCAGCTGCTTGTTGAAATAGTAACTCGAAAGTTCACACAAGTAACTAATTTCCGCGTCATCAATGGCGACCTTGCCACTGTCGCCCTGGTAATCGAGGTCGGTGGTGCCGATCAGGGTGAAGTCGTGCTCATACGGAATCGCAAACACGATGCGCCCGTCCGGATGCTGGAAGATATAGGCATGATCATGGTCGAACAGGCGTTTGACGACGATATGGCTGCCCTTGATCAAGCGCAAATGCCGGCCCTGTCCGCCCGGCGCGGCCTGGCGCAGGAAGTCGGCGGTCCACGGGCCGGTGGCGTTGACCACGCTGCGCGCACGCACCTGCAGCCGCGTGCCGTCAGCGCGCAGCAGGCTTGCGCGCCAATGGTCCGCCTCGCGCTGCAGATCAGTGCACAGCGTGCGCGTCAGGATGGTGGCGCCCTTCTCCCGTGCATCGATGGCGTTGAGCACCACCAGGCGCGCATCGTCAACCCAGCCGTCGGAATACACGAAGCCGCGCCTGAACTGGGGTTGCAAAGGCTTGCCTGCCGCATGGCGCGCCAGATCGATGCTGCTGGAGGCGGGCAGCAGCTCGCGCCTGGCCAGCATATCGTACAGAAACAGGCCGGCGCGGATCAGCCAGGCCGGGCGTTGCCCTTTTGCATGCGGCATCACGAAACGCAGCGGCCACATGATATGCGGCGCCGAGCGCAGCAATACTTCGCGCTCGATCAGCGCCTTGCGCACCAGGCCGAATTCGTAATACTCGAGATAGCGCAGGCCGCCGTGGATCAGCTTGGTGGAAGCCGACGAAGTATGCGCGGCCAGGTCGTCCTTTTCGCACAGCAGCACCGACAGGCCGCGGCCGGCCGCATCGCGCGCGATGCCGGCGCCATTGATGCCGCCCCCGACGACCAGCAGGTCGCATTCCATCGCCATCGCCATCGCCCCGCCATGCTGTCCTGCCGCCATCGCAACCCCGCCATCATCGTTAACATCAATAAAGATATAATTCGAATGCAATATGACTAAGATTACTGCAGAATACGAAGCCATAGCAACATATTTTCATCACTATTTTTTCGTTTCTGTTCGTTTCATGCGTTTACAAAGAAAAGAAAGCAACATGACCCTCAATCCCCGCCAGCGCCGCCTGCTCGAAGCCGTGCGCCAGAAAGTCACGATTTCCGTCGAGGAACTGGCCCAGCAATTGGGCGTGACGCCGCAAACCGTGCGCCGCGATGTCAAGCAGATGGAAGAGGCGCGGCTGCTGGCCCGCTACCACGGCGGCGTCGGCCTGCCCTCGTCGGTGGAAAACATCGATTACAGCCAGCGCCAGGTATTCAACAGCGAAGCCAAGCAGCGCATTGCGGCCGCCGTGGCGCAGCAGGTGCCGCATGGCTGTTCGCTGCTGATCAATATCGGCACCACCACCGAAGAGGTGGCGCGTGCGCTGGGCCAGCATACGGGCCTGCATGTGGTCACCAACAACCTGAACGTGGCCGCCATCCTGGCCGACAATCCGGGCTGCGAGGTGATCGTGGCCGGCGGCGTGGTGCGCGGGCGCGACCGCGGCATCGTCGGCGAAGCCACCATCGACTTCATCCGCCAGTTCAAGGTCGATATCGGCATCATCGGCATTTCCAGCATCGACGAGGACGGCAGCCTGCGCGACTTCGATGCGCGCGAAGTGAAAGTAGCGCAGGCCATCATCGAGCAGTCGCGCGAAGTGTGGCTGGTGGCCGACCAGCACAAGTTCGGCCGCAAAGCCCTGGTGCGGCTGGCCGACCTGGCGCAGGTGGACATGCTGTTTACCGATGCGGCGCCGCCGGCGCGCTTTGCCCGCGTGCTGCGCGACGCGGCCGTGAAACTGGTGGTGGCTGCCTGAAGTTGTATCACCGAAAAAAAGTGACCGCACACATGCCGCCATATGTGCACGAACTCACTTAACAACGTGAAATAGTTAGCAAGACACAAAAAATTCCTGTTACCATTGAAGCAACATGAGTTATTTTTTTAATCTTCCTCTCTGGCAATACTATTGCAGGCTTGTTATGGCTACCAGCCTGCGGGGCAAGAGAGGACGATGACTCCGCCCGATGCGCCGCCCAGTGAAGGAATACAGATGAGCCATAATTTTGAATCGGCCGCCAGGCCGTCCGCCCCTCCCGCCAATGCCAACAACGTTGCCAACGCCGCCAGCGTCAGCGAACTGGAAGCCCACCTGGGCTACTGGCTGCGCTTTGTCTCCAACCATGTCTCGCACAGCTTCCAGAAAAAGGCGGAAGCCAATGGCGTGACCGTCTCCGAATGGGTGGTATTGCGCGAAATGTTCCGCCTCGGCTGCACTTCGCCGACCGTGCTGGCGCAAGTGGCCGGCATGAGCAAGGGCGCCGTCTCGAAACTGATCGACCGGCTCGAAAGCAAGGGCATGGTCAGCAAATCGATCCTGCTGGCCGACCGCCGCCAGCATTCGATCGAACTGACCACCGAAGGCGAGGCGCTGGTGCCGGTGCTGGCCGGCATGGCCGACCAGAACGACGAGGAGTTCTTCGGCAAGCTGCCGCCCGAACTGCGCGAGAACCTGCTGGAAGCGATGAAGGAAGTGGCGCGCACGCACCAATTGAAGAGCGCTCCTCTCAATTAAGCAGCACTGTCAATCAGCGCCACGCCATCGCGGCCCTGCCCCTTGGCCTGGTACAAAGCCTGGTCGGCCAGGTGCAGCAACTGCTCTGGCGTCACGCCGCCCTCGCGGTGCAGGGCGATGCCGATGCTGGTGGTCACCACCAGCGGCCCGCTGGCCAGCATGAACGGCGCGCGCACGGCGGCGATGATCTTGGCGCCGATGTGCCGCACTTCCGCCGTGCTTTTCACCCCCTCGAGCACGATCACGAATTCATCGCCTGCCAGGCGCGCCACCAGGTCGCTGGCGCGCACGCTGCGCTGCAGGCGCCGGGCAAATTCCTTCAGTACTTCGTCGCCGGCCTTGTGGCCCAGGCTGTCGTTGATCGCCTTGAAGCGGTCGATATCGAGATAGGCCAGCGCCATCGGCGTACCCGCCGCCTGCGTGCGCGCCATGCTTTTGGCCAGCTGCTCGTCGAAACGGCGCCGGTTGGCAATCCCCGTCAGCGTATCGGTGGCGGCGGCGAACTGCAGCGCCGAATGCGCGGCCTTGACCTTGGTGATTTCATGGATCAGGCCATACACGCCGATCACCACGCCATCGTCGTCGATATCGGGCACATAGCTGGTCTGGAAGGCGCGGCCGTTGCCGGCGCCGTCCGGCGCATCGTCCTCCACCGTGAATTCATAGTCCACTTCTTCGCCGGCAAATGCGCGCTGCAGGTACTGCTGGCGCAGCTGGTAGGCCTTTTCGCCCAGCACCTCGCTGATCGAGCGCATCATGCCGTCCCTGGCCGAGATGCCGAACCATTTTTCAAACGTGGCGTTGATGAACTGGTAGCGGTGCTCGCGGTCGATATACACGATCACCACCGGCACGTGATCGGTCAGCAGTTTCAGGCGCCGCTCGCTGTCGCGCACCTGCGTCTCGGCCAGTTCGCGCTCGGCCACCAAGCTATAAAAGTCGCGGCTCAGGTCGCCGATTTCGTCGCGCCGCCCGATCTGCAGCGCCTCGATGCCGAGCCGGTGGCGGCGGATCTGGTGCACCTGGCTGCGCAGCCGCTCCAGCGGGCGCAGCAGGCGCAGCACCACGCGCCAGCCGGCCAGGCCCGCCAGCGTGGCCAGTACCAGCGCCGCCAGCAGGATCTTGCTGCGTACGGCGCGCAGCGGCGCAAACGCCTCGCGCGTCGGATAGACCGAGGCCAGTATCCAGCCGGTGCTGGCGATGCGGCGGTAGGCGAACAGCGCATCGACGCCGTCGCTGGTGGTGCCGGCCATGGAGCCCTCGAAACCCTGGATGGCGCTGCGCGTGGGAATGCTCAGCGTGCTGGCGGCGCCAATGCGCTGCATGATGCGCGACTTGTTCGGGTGCTCGACGATGATGCCGGCTTCCGTCATGATGTACAGATAACCGTCGCGGCCGGGCTTGAGGGCTTCCAGGCGGCCCAGGAAATCAGGCTGGTGCAGGTTGACGCTGGCCGCCAGCACCAGGCGCACCTGGCCGCGCGCATCGAACACGGGCTGCGTCACGACGACGACGGGCATGCCGGAAATGCTGCCGTGCATCGGCTCGGAAATAATGGAGCGCTGCTGCGCCACGGTCTGCTCGAAGTAGGCGCGGCCCCGCAGATTCATGCCGGCGCGCGGCTTGACCGGTCCCGTGCTGGCCAGCAGGCGGCCATCGAGATCGACCAGGCCGGCGGTGAAGAATTCCTTGCCCAGCACCGTCTGCGCGGACAGGAAGCGCTGCACGCCGGCGGCGTCGCGCAAGTCCTGCGCCGCCATGCTGTCGGCGATCACGCGCAGCACATTGCGCTTGGCGGCCAGTTCTTCATCGATAAACACGGCGGCGCTGGCCAGCGACACATACTGCTGCTCGCCCGTGACGCCGCGCATGTCGCGCTCGGCCATCGCCAGGGTGGCCAGCGCCAGCAGCGCCACGGCGCCCAGCACCAGCAGGAACACGACCACGCTCATGCGGGCCTTCAGGCTGGCGGGCAGGCGCCTGGCCAGGCCCTTGCGCAATCTCGTTTTCATGATATCGGGGTCCGGTATGGCCTGGCGTTGCGCCCCCACTGTCGTCGTCGCCAGCCCTGGCGCATGCGCCGGCAGGCAAAATTGCTTTACAACATGATACCAAACTGTTCACCAGCGCGAGCAAACCGCACGCAATTACAACGCCAGCCAGTAACGGTACAGCTGTTCCGCCGATGCTGCCAGCGGCTGCGAGCCGGTGTCGAGCGCCAGGGCCGGCGACAGCGGCGCTTCGTAGGGGGCGGACACGCCGGTAAATTGCGGCAGTTGGCCGGCGCGGGCGCGCGCATACAGGCCCTTGGGATCGCGCGCCTCGCATACTTCCAGCCGGGTGCTGACATGCACTTCGATAAACTGCGCCGCGCCGATAATGGCGCCGGCCATGGCGCGGCCCTCGCGATTGGGCGAGATCAGGGCGGCGATCACCACCAGCCCCGCGCCATTCATCAGGCGCGCCACTTCGGCCGTGCGGCGGATATTTTCATGGCGGTCCTGCGGCGTAAACCCGAGATCGCGGTTCAGGCCATCGCGCAGCAGATCGCCATCGAGCACGGTGACGGCCTGGCCGTCCTGTTCCAGCATGGCGGCCAGCGCATGCGCGATGCTGGTCTTGCCGGCGCCGCTCAGGCCTGTCAGCCAGACCGTGACTGCTTTTTTCTCCTGCTTGTCCGCCATGCGCTCTCCTCGTGTGTGACGGGGAATATAGCAAAGGAGCAGCAAAAAAGACAGCCTGAAAATAATGACGTTTGGTTCGCGTCCGCTTTTTACCCCAACAGCAAATTCCGGGGTCGGACCCTGAGGGTCCGACCCCGGCATTTTCGCCGTTCGGGGTGGGTGCGAACCTCACAGATGACAATGCTACGCCACCCTTTCTGTCAGCGCTTGCGCCGCCACCACCGCAATGAGCTGCCGTATCTCCGGCACGCAGGAGCCGCAGTTGCCGCCCGCCTTGACGCAGGCCGTGACCTGCGCGGTAGTGGTCAAACTGTCCTTGCGGATCGCGTCGCAGATCGTGTTGCGCCCCACGCCGAAGCACGAGCAGACGGTCGGCCCGGCATCGGCGCCTTTGACGATCGGCTGGCCCAGCAGCACGCCGGCACGGTCCACCGCATCGAGCTGCGCGTGCGCAAACAGGCCGGCCAGCCAGGCGCGCGACGGCAGATCCGGGCGTGGCGACACATACACGCATTGCGCGATGCGGCCCTCCTCCAGGTGCACCGCGCGGTAGACGCCCGCGCTGGCGTCCGCGTAATCGAGCCAGTCGGCGTTATCGTCCGTCACGCCCAGCAAACCGCGCGCCCAGCCGGCCAGGTCGTCGAGACGGGTGCGTCCTGCCAGCTCATAGCGCAAAAACTGTTCGCCCCGGATGCGTGTCCAGTGCGCCACGCCATCAAGCTTCAGGGGCGTGCGGCTCAGCACGAACGCATGCCAGTGCACGCGGAACTGTTCGATGCGGACCGGCGTATGCTTGAATTCCGGTTCGCCCGAGACCGCATCGACCACCGGATTGACGACGGCCCCCACGCGCGCGTCCGACGCATTGGCGTCGCTCCAGTGGATCGGCACGAATACCTGGCCGCGCGCGATGCCGCCGCCATGCACCACGCGCGCCACCATCGCGCCCCAGCGGCTGGAAATGCGCGCCAGTTCGCCCTCGCGCACGCTGTACAGCAGCGCGTCCTGCGGGTGGATGTCGATAAACGATTCGGCGACATGGCCGGACAGGCGCGCCGCCTTGCCGGTGCGCGTCATGGTATGCCACTGGTCGCGCACGCGTCCCGTGTTCAGGACCAGCGGAAAATCCTCGTCGGGCAAGTTGTGCGGCGCGCGCGGCGCGGTGGGCACAAAGCGCGCACGGCCATCGGGATGGGCGAAGCGGCCGTCGCCGAACAGGCGCGCCCTGCCCTGCGGCCACTGCTGCGGCGCCAGCCCATCGTACTGCGCGGCGTTCATGGCTGTCAGATCGGACAGATTGAACAGGCGGCTTGTCGCTCCTGCATTGCGGAAGGCCGACAGGCGCGCATGCTCGTCAAAGATGGCGTGCGGCGCGGTGAAATCGAAACCGGCATACCCCATGCGGGTAGCCACCTGGCACAGTACCTGCCAGTCGGCGCGCGCCTCGCCGGGCGCCGGCAGAAACGCCCGCTGGCGCGAGATGCGGCGCTCGGAATTGGTGACCGTGCCGTCCTTTTCGCCCCAGCCCAGGGCCGGCAGCAGCACGTCGGCATATGCATTGGTGTCGGCATCGGCGCTGATATCGGACACCACCACCAGTTCGCACTTGTCGAGGGCGCGCCGCACCTGGTCGGCGTCGGGCATGCTGACCAGCGGATTGGTGGCGATGATCCACACGGCTTTCACCTTGCCCGCCTCGATGGCCTGGAACAGCTCGACCGCTTTCAGTCCCGGCTTGTCGGCGATGGCAGGCGAATCCCAGAAGGTCTGCACGGCGGCGCGGTGGGCCGGCTTGTCCAGGTCCAGGTGGGCCGCCAGCATATTGGCCAGGCCGCCCACTTCGCGCCCGCCCATGGCGTTCGGCTGGCCCGTCAGCGAGAACGGCCCCATGCCGGGCTGGCCGATGCGCCCCGTCGCCAGATGGCAGTTGATGATGCTGTTGACCTTGTCGGTGCCGCTCGACGACTGGTTCACGCCCTGCGAAAACGCCGTGACGACCTTGCGCGTGGCGGCGAAATCGCGGTAGAACGCCAGCAGCGCCTGCGGGTCGACCTTGCAGATCTTCGCCACCTGCAGGGGGTCGCTGCAATCGGCATGGGCCGCCGCCAGCGCCGCATCGAGGCCGCTGCTGTGCCGTGTGACGAACTCATCGGCAATCACGCCTTCGCTCGCCAGGTAACACAGCAGGCCATTGAACAACCATACATCGGTGCCAGGCTTGACCGGCAAATGCAGGTCGGCCAGCTCGCAGGTGGCCGTGCGGCGCGGGTCGATCACCACCAGCTTCATTTCCGGCCGGCTTTCCTTCAGGCGCGCGATGCGCTGGAACAGGATCGGATGGCACCACGCCGTGTTCGACCCCACCAGCACCACCATGTCGGCCAGCTCCAGGTCTTCATAGCAGCCCGGCACGATGTCTTCGCCGAACGCGCGCTTGTGGCCGGCCACCGCCGACGACATGCACAGGCGCGAATTGGTATCGATATTGGCGCTGCCCACATAGCCTTTCATCAGCTTGTTGGCGACATAATAGTCTTCCGTCAGCAGCTGGCCCGACACATACAGCGCCACCGCGTCGGGGCCATGTTGATCGACAATCGCGCGCAGGCCGCCCGCCACCTTGTCCAGCGCGGCATCCCAGGACACGCGCGCAAGCGTGCCGCCCCCGCCGTCCTGGCGCAGTTGCGGGTACAGCAGGCGCTGCTCGAGACCGACGGTGTCGCCCAAAGCCGAACCCTTGACGCACAGGCGGCCCAGGTTGGCCGGATGGCTGCGGTCGCCGGCGATGCGGATGGCGCCATCGGGCAGGCGCGTCGCGTCGACGCCGCAGCCGACGCCGCAATACGGGCAAGTGGTTTTTACAGGCGTGCAGGTCGTCATGAAGGCTTTCCGGTCAGGCAGCCAGGTCGCACAGGGCCTGGCCAAACAAAAGGTGCGAGCGCAGGCGGCTGATGTCGCGGCGCTGCTGGATCAGGTCGAAATACCAGGGGCCGTCCTGCACCTCGCCATACAGCACGGCGCCGGCCAGGCGGTTGCCCTGCACCACCAGGCGCTTGTAGACACCACGGCGCGGGTCGCGCAGCACCAGGTCTTCGCTGCCTTCGCCGCCGATGATGTCGCCGGCCGAATACAGGTCGATCCCCGTCACTTTCAGTTTCGTCGCGCTGGCCTGCTGCACATAGCGGCGATGGCCGGCGCCCGCCAGGTGCGCGCCGCACACGCGCGCCTGCTCCCAGATCGGCGCCACCAGGCCGAACGTGGCGCGCCGGTGCTGCACGCATTCGCCCACCGCATACACGCGCGGATCATAGCTTTGCAGGCAGTCGTCGACCACGATGGCGCGCTCGCAATGCAGGCCCGCCTCTTTCGCCAGCGCGATGTTGGGGCGCACGCCGGCCGTCATCACCACCAGGTCGGCCGGGATGGTGCTGCCGTCAGCAAAGCGTACGCCCTGCACCCGCCTGGTGCCGAGGATTTCGGCGGTCTGCGCCTGCATCAGGAAGCGCAGGCCGCGCGCCTCCAGCGCCGCTTTGAGCAGCAGCGAGGCCGGCGCGTCGAGCTGCTGGTTCATCAGGCTGCCGCTCATGTGCACCACGGTCACATCCATGCCCTGGCGCTGCAGGCCATTGGCCGCTTCGAGACCCAGCAGGCCGCCGCCGATCACCACCGCGTGGCGGTGTGCGCGCGCCGCGCGCAGCATGGTATCGACATCGTCGATATCGCGAAAGCCGATCACCCCTGGCAGCTCATGGCCCGGCACCGGCACGATAAACGGCGTGGAACCGGTGGCCAGCAGCAGGCGGTCGTAGCGCACCTTGATGCCGGACAGTGCTTGCACCGTGCGCGCCTTGCGGTCGATGCGCACCACCGGGTCGCCCGCATGCAGGGTGATGCCATGCTGCGCATACCATTCGCGCGTATGCAGCATGATGTCGTCGACCGTCTTTTCGCCGGCCAGCACCGGCGAGAGCAGGATGCGGTTGTAATTGCCGTGCGGCTCGGCGCCGAACACGGTGATGTCGTACAGGTCGGGCGCGAGTTTCAGCAGTTCTTCCACCGTGCGCATGCCGGCCATGCCATTGCCGACCACCACCAGCGAAGGACGCGGGCCGGCATTGACTGCGGCATTCACAGCGCCACCCACACCATGCCGCCAAACACGCGCGCCGGCCAGGCCGCCACCGAGTGTTCCGGCGCCTCGATGCACTCGCCCGTGTGCAGGTCGAAATGCTGCTTGTAGATGGGCGAGGCGACCACGATGCGTTCGCCGATGCTGCCCACCAGCCCGCGCGACAGCACCGAGGCACCCGCGTTCGGGTCGACATTGTCGATGGCGAAGATCTTCGGGCTCGTATCGCCGACGCGGAACACGGCTACATGGCGGCCATTGAGCAAGGCGCACACGCCCGTATCGGGCACGATTTCTTCGAGCGGGCAGATCGGCTGCCAGCTGTCGCTCAGGGGCAAAGACAGGTTATTCATCGTTCAAGCCTCCACTGCAAGGATGGGTATCACGGTGCTGCGGCGTTCGATCTCGGTGGCCGGACGGATCTGGCCCCGCTCTTCGACAAACACCACGTTCTCGTCGTTCCTGTCGCTGTTGACGAAATGGCGGAAGCGCTGGCGCACTTGCGGGTCGGTGACGGCCGTTTTCCACTCGCACGCATAGGTGTCGACCACCTGCTGCATGTCCGCTTCCAGTTCGCTGGCCAGGCCCAGGCTGTCGTCGATGACCACGCGCTTGAGGTAATCGAGGCCGCCTTCGAGGTTGTCGCGCCAGACGCTGGTACGCTGCAGGCGGTCGGCCGTGCGCACATAGAACATCAGGAAGCGGTCGACATAGCGCACCAGGGTCGCTTCATCGAGATCGGACGCAATCAGTTCCGCATGGCGCGGCTTCATGCCGCCATTGCCGCACACGTACAGATTCCAGCCCTTTTCGGTGGCGATCAGGCCGATGTCCTTGCCTTGCGCTTCGGCGCATTCGCGGGTGCAGCCAGAGACCCCAAACTTGATCTTGTGCGGCGTGCGCAGGCCCTTGTAGCGGTTTTCCAGTTGAATCGCAAAGCCCACGCTGTCGGCCACGCCATAACGGCACCAGGTCGAGCCGACGCACGATTTGACGGTGCGCAGCGACTTGCCATACGCGTGGCCCGACTCGAAACCGGCCGCGATCAGCTCTTCCCAGATAGCCGGCAACTGGTCCACGCGCGCGCCAAACAGGTCGACCCGCTGGCCGCCCGTGATCTTGGTATACAAACCGTATTTTTTCGCCACCGTGCCGACCGCGATCAGGCCGTCGGCCGTCACCTCGCCACCGGCCATGCGCGGCACCACCGAATACGTGCCGTCCTTCTGGATATTGCCGAGGAAGTAGTCGTTGCTGTCCTGCAGGCTGGCGTGGACGGGCGTGAGCACGAAATCGTTCCAGCACGAGGCCAGGATATTTGCGGCCAACGGTTTGCACACGTCGCAGCCGAGGCCGCGGCCGTGCGCCGCCAGCAGGTGATTGAAACTGCGGATCTTGCCGACCCGGACCAGGTGGTGCAGCTCCTGGCGCGTATGGGCAAAGTGTTCGCAGACGTGGTTGTTGACCGCCATGCCCTGCTTCTTCATTTCGGCCTTCATGATCTGCGTGACCAGCGGCACGCAGCCGCCGCAGGCGGTGCCGGCCTTCGTGCAGGTCTTGAGGGCGCCGATGGTGGTGGCGCCATCGGCCACCGCTGCGCACAGCGCGCCTTTCGAGACGTCATTGCACGAGCAGATCTGCGCACCGTCGGGCAAGGCGTCCACGCCCAGGCCCACCTTCTGCTGGCCGTCCGCCTGCGGCAGGATCAAAAACTCGGGCGACTCGGGCAGTTCGATTCTGTTCAACATCATCTGCAGCAGGGTGCCGTATTCGCTGGCGTCGCCCACCATCACGCCGCCCAGCAGGTATTTGCCGCAGTCGGACACGACGATTTTCTTGTAGATCTGCTTGCGCTCGTCCATGAACTGGTAGCAGCGGCTGCCCGGCGCGTTGCCGTGCGGGTCGCCCAGGCTGGCCACGTCCACGCCCATCAGTTTGAGCTTGGTGCTCATGTCGGCGCCCTTGAACGACGCTTCGCCCTCTTCCTGCAACAGGTGGCGCGCCGCGATGCGCGCCATTTCATAGCCGGGCGCCACCAGGCCGAAGATCAGGCCGCCCCACAGCGCGCATTCGCCGATCGCGTAGATGTCCGGGTCGGACGTGACGCAGCTGTCGTCGATGGCGATGCCGCCGCGCGGCCCCACTTCCAGGCCGCAGGCGCGCGCCAGCTCGTCGCGCGGACGGATGCCGGCCGAGAACACGATCATGTCCGCTTCCAGGTGGCTGCCGTCGGCAAACTGCATGCGGTGCGTGGCCGCTTCGCCGTCGACGATGGCCAGCGTGTTCTTTTGCGTATGGACGGTCACGCCCAGTTCCTCGATCTTGCGGCGCAACACGCGTGCGCCGCCCTCGTCGACCTGCACCGCCATTAAACGCGGTGCGAATTCCACCACATGGGTCTCGAGCTTCAGGTCGCGCAGCGCTTTTGCGCATTCCAGGCCCAGCAGGCCGCCGCCGATCACCACGCCGGTCTTCGACTTGCCGCCCCAGGCCAGCATCGCTTCGAGGTCCTCGATGGTGCGGTAGACGAAGCAGCCGTCGCGCTCCTTGCCCGGCAGCGGCGGCACGAACGGGGTCGAGC
>NZ_DAMAGB010000056.1:0-43469 GCF_031995485.1 Janthinobacterium sp. | reverse complement strand
CAGGCGGCGGCATGGGCGGCGGCATGGGTGGCATGGGCGGCATGGGTGGCATGGACGGCATGATGTAATGTCCTGCGGCCCGGCGCGCAGGCGACGGCGTCGCCGGGCCGCATATGCCGCGGCATGACGGACAGGCCAAAAGCTGTTCGTGCATCAGCGGCAGCCCCGAGAGCCACCTTCCACGGAAGGTGGCTTTTTTTCGTCTGTACACAATGAGTATGGCATCACCCGTGACGCCAACCATGTTGTCGGATTACGGCTTCGCCTAATCCGACCTACGCGGGATCGATGTGGGTGGCGCCGATTGCCGCCACCCCGGTTTTGCTTTACGATGGCCGCCATCCTCCACTCCTGCCTGCCATCATGCCGCCACGCGCTTCGTCTTCCAAAACCGCCATTACCGCCGGCATCCTGGCGGGCCTGCTGGCCGCCGGACTGGGCGCATACTACGTGTATAACCCGCCAGCGGGTACGCCGGCGACGCAGCAGGCGCCCGGGGCGCAGCCCGAAGACAGGGCGGTCGATGCGCTGATGGCGCTGCCGGAAATCAAGGCCTGGTCGGCGCATATCGAAAAAGCCTCGGGCGGTCGCTCGCATGGCGCCGTGATGGAGTCCGACCCGGAGCAGCGCCTGGTCGATGGCCAGGCCTATTTTCAGCTGAGTTTTTTTGAAAACGCGCCGGACGCGGCGCACCGCTGGGAGAGTTTCCTGGTCACGCCCGACGGCAAGCGCATCCTGGTCGAAGATATCGTCAACGGCGACTACATGAGCCTGGAACGCTGGCGCAAGGAAAGCAAGCCCATGGAGCGCGTCGGCAACTAGACTTTCGCCGGCAGCGCTGGCGCCATGCCACTCACGCGCGACGCCCACCACACCGTCAGCAGCGACAGGCCGGCCGCGATCCAGCCATTGATGCCATAGCCGCTGATATGGCCGGCCGCATCGGTATGCAGGGTCAGCCCGCCCAGCCAGGCACCGAGGCCATTGCCCACGCTTTGCAGCGCCGAGTTGGCGCTGAGGAATGCGCCGCGCTGCTGCGGCGCGGGTATCGTCGTCAGCAGCGCCTGCAACGGGATGGTGCGGCCCGATACGAACACCATAAACAGCGGAAACACCAGCATCAGCGCCAGCAGTGGCAGCTGCGGCAGATGCGTAACGAGCAGCATCGGCACGATGGAAAACAGCGCCATCCAGCGGTACACGGTCTGCTTGCCGGCACGGTCGGCCCAGCGCCCCACCATGCGCGCCGTCACCAGCGTGGCGCAGCCGCCTGCCAGGTAGACCCAGGTCACGTCGAGCGGGGCCAGGCCCTGGTTAGCGACCAGCATCGGCGAGATAAACGGAATCAGCAGCATGCCCGCCGCCATATTGACCACAGATAAAACAAACGCCTGCACATGGCGCGGTTCGCGAAACAGCGCCAGCAGGTTCGGCAGCACCTGGCGCAGCGGCGTGGGCGTGTTGGCCAGGTGGGCGGTCAGCGACGGCAGCACGCGCGCCGCGCCCAGCCAGATCAAGAGTGACAACACCACCAGCAGGAAGAACGGCGAAGCCCAGCCGAAATGCGCGGCCAGCACCACGCCGACCGGCACGCCGCCGACGGCCGCCATGGCAAACGAGGTCATGACGACACCGGTGGCCGCGCCGCGCCGCTCGCCTGGTATCACGTCGCCGATAATGGCCATCACGATCGCGCCCAGCACGCCGCCGGTCAGGCCGGCAAACGCGCGCGACCACAGCAGCACATGAAAATTCGGCGCCAGCGCGCAGGCCAGGTTGGACACGGTAAACAGGCAGAACATGGTCAGCAGCAGGCTCTTGCGATCGAAACGGTCGATATAGGTGGCTGCCAGCAAGCCGGACAGTCCCGCGCACCAGGCATAGGCCGAAACGGCGCCGGAAACCGCCGCCGGACCGATATTGAACGCCTGCATCAGCTGCGGCGCCAGCGGCATCATCACCATGAAATCCATGATGACCGTAAATTGCGTCAGCGCCAGCAGCCACAGCATCCAGCGTTCGCGCAGCGGATCGAGCAGGGGCGCGGGATGGACAGTGGCCGTCATGCCAGCTCCTCGATATCGCGCCGCGCCTGGCGCAGGATGGCGCGAATCGCGTCCAGCCTGGCCTGCCCGCTTTCCCCCGCATGCGCGCGCGTGATCACCACCGTTTTCAGTTCATGCATCAGGTGGCGCAGATCATCATCGTTGCCGGCAGGCCTGACCACGCGTGCGGTGATGGCGTCGACATAGGCGCGATTGGCGTCCAGGAACGCCAGCCCTTCAGGCGTAATGCTGTGCAGCTTCTTGTTGCCGTCCAGCGTAACGGCCACGTGACCCTGCCCTGCCAGGCCGCGCATCAGCGGATAGATGGCGCCCGGACTCGGCGCATAAGCGCCGCCGGCGCGCTGGGCAATTGCCTTGATGATGTCGTAGCCGTGGCGCGGCTTGTCGGCGATCAGTTGCAGCACCAGGTAGCGCAAAGTGCCGGCATCAAACATTTTCGGGCCGCGCGCGCTGGCGCCGGCGCCGCCGTCATCGCAGGCCTGGGCCGCCAGTACAGGGTATGGATGCAGCAAGGGAGACATGGCCGACCTTAAGATATATCGCAATAAGATATATCTTATTAAAACGGCGGCCATAGCGCAAGGTTTACTTTCCGCCAGCAACGCCCGATACTCATCGTCATGCCCATCCATCCAGTCCGCTCTCTCACTCCCGACGATGCGCCCGCCTACCGCGTGCTGCGCCTGGCCGGCATCGCCGAACTGCCGGCCGCCTTCTGCACCACCTACGCGCTGGAAAGCAGCTTGCCGCTGGCGCAGATGCGCCAGCGCCTGCAGCCCACGCCACTCCAAAGAATATTCGGAATTTTCGACGATACGCAGTTGATTGCCATGGCCGGCCTGCGCCGCGAACCGATCGCCGTGGTGCATGACAAGGCCAGCCTGTGGGGCGTGTATGTGGCCCCGCACGCGCGCGGCCAGGGGCTGGGCCGGCAACTGGTGCAGGCCGCCATCGGGCATGCCTGCGCCATCCCGGAACTGGCTACTGTGCGGCTGGCCGTGGCGCACGACAACCAGGCGGCGCTGACGCTGTACCTGGACTGCGGTTTCGTGTTGTCCGGCGAGGCCCGGCAGGACACGATGCTGCACCTGCAGTTGCTGCTGCCGCGCCCGGCTATAGCGGGTGCTGAAAGCAATGTCTTTATGAAAATCAATACCTTACAAATTCCTGCGAAATAGGGCAAAGGCCGTTTTTTCTGTTGCCAGCAAACGCGGCAGGCCTTAGCATCGCGGCTTATAAAAAATCACCTGGGAGAGCCAATGTCAACGGCCGAGACACAAACCGCCACGGGCAAGATGCCCCGGCAGATTCCGTACATCATCGCCAACGAAGGCTGCGAACGCTTCAGCTTTTATGGCATGCGCAATATTCTGACGCCGTTCCTGATCAGCACGCTGTTGCTGATGATCCCGATCGACCAGCGTACGGGCGAAGCCAAGCATGTGTTCCACACCTTTGTCATCGGCGTGTATTTCTTCCCGCTGCTGGGCGGCTGGCTGGCCGACCGCTTCTTCGGAAAATACAACACCATCTTCTGGCTCAGCCTCGTGTATTGCGCCGGCCATGCCTGCCTGGCCATCTTCGAGGACAGCGTCAACGGCTTCTATTTCGGCCTGTTCCTGATCGCTTTCGGCTCCGGCGGCATCAAGCCGCTGGTGGCTTCGTTTGTCGGCGACCAGTTCGACCAGACCAACAAGCACAAGGCCAAGCTGGTATTCGACATGTTCTACTGGATCATCAACTTCGGCTCGTTCTTCGCGTCCTTGCTGATGCCGATGTTCCTGCGCGACTACGGCCCGTCGGTCGCGTTCGGCATTCCCGGCGTGATGATGCTGGCCGCTACCGTCGTGTTCTGGATGGGCGCCAAAAAATACGTGCACGTGCCGCCGGCGCCGCCGAATCCCGATTCGTTTACCCGCGTCGCCCGCACCGCGCTGCTGGCCCGCGTCGAAGGCGGCTCGCGCCCCGGCCTGTACGTCGCCTATGTCGGCGTGCTCGGCGCCCTGTATGCGTTCTACAGCATTCCGGAATGGGGCTTCGTGATTTCGGCCTGTACCGCGCTGGTGCTGCTGCTGGCGTTCGGCAGCATCGGCACCGCCATGCAGCTCGAACGCGCGCGCGGCATCCACCCGGACGAAGCGGTCGAAGGCGTGCGCGCGGTATTGCGCATCCTCGTCATCTTCGCGCTGGTCACGCCGTTCTTCTCGCTGTTCGACCAGAAGGCCTCGACCTGGATCGTGCAGGCCAACACCATGGAAAAACCGAGCTGGTTCCTGCCGGCGCAGATGCAGGCGCTCAATCCGATGCTGGTGATGCTGCTCATTCCGTTCAACAACCTGGTGCTGTACCCGATGCTGAACCGCTTCGGCTGGGAAGCGACCGCGCTGCGCCGCATGACGGCCGGCATCGGCTTTTCCTCGCTGGCCTGGATCGTGATCGGCCTGTTGCAGCTGGCGCTCGACAGCGGCAGCGCCGTCTCCATCATGTGGCAGATCCTGCCGTATGCGCTGCTGACGTTCGGCGAAGTGCTGGTATCGGCCACCGGCCTGGAGTTTGCCTACAGCCAGGCACCCGTCTCGATGAAGGGCGCCATCATGAGCTTCTGGAACCTGTCGACCACGGTGGGCAACCTGTGGGTGCTGATCGTCAACCGCAGCGTGATGAACGAAGGCGTGATCGGCAAGATCGCCGAGAGCGGCATCAGCGTCACCGCCTTCCAGATGTTCTTCTTTGCCGCCTTTGCCGCGGTGGCCATGCTGGCCTTCGGCCTGTATGCCAAGCGCTACAAGATGGTCGACAATTACCGCAAGGCGGTGGTGCCGGGCAAGATGTAAGCCTTGCATGCGGCGCCGATTGTCGGGTTACGCCTGGCGGCTAACCCGACCTACGAGCGCATTTTTACATCGCAAGCAGGTCGGATTAGCCCGAAGGGCGTAATCCGACAACGCTGCTGACAATGTCATCGGATTATGCGCGGCGGTGCCACGCCAATCCGACCTGCGCGTCCTTTACGTCGTTACCGTCGGCGCATCGCGTCCCGTACGCTGCCTGATCTGCGCCAGTTGTTCGGCAATCGCGATCAGCCCCGCCAGCGCTTGCTGGGTCGGGATATCGTGCTGCGCCGGGTCGGCTTCATAGCGCTCCAGGTACAAGCGCAGGGTGGCCCCCTCGGTACCGGTGCCGGACAGGCGCAGCACGATGCGCGAGCCGTCCGTCATGATGATGCGCAAGCCCTGCTTGTGCGACACGGAACCGTCGACCGGATCGGTATAGCTGAAGTCGTCGGCCAGCGAGACTGTGTACTGCCCCAGCTGCTGTCCCGGCAAGCCGGCCAGCTGGGCGCGCACGGCGTCCATCAGCTGCGTGGCGGCGGCGCTGTCGATGCCTTCGTAATCGTGGCGCGAATAATAGTTGCGGCCATAGGTGGCCCAGTGCGCGCGCACGATCTCTTCCACCGACTGTTTTTTCGCTGCCAGCAGGTTAAGCCAGAACAGCACGGCCCACAGACCATCCTTTTCACGCACATGGTTCGAGCCGGTGCCATAGCTTTCTTCGCCACACAGGGTGGCCATGCCGGCGTCAAGCAGGTTGCCGAAAAACTTCCAGCCGGTCGGCGTCTCGAAGCTCGGGATGCCCAGCGCGGCAGCCACGCGGTCGGCCGCACCCGAGGTCGGCATCGAGCGGGCGATCCCTTTCAGGCCGGCGCGGTAGCCGGGCGCGACCGTGGCGTGCGCGGCCAGGATCGCCAGGCTGTCCGAGGGAGTGACGTCGAAACGGCGTCCGACGATCATGTTGCGGTCGCCGTCGCCATCGGACGCGGCGCCGAAGTCGGGCGCATCGTCTGCGGCCATGCGCGCAATCAGTTCGGCCGCGTTGACCGGGTTCGGGTCCGGATGGCCGCCGCCGAAGTCTTCCAGCGGCAGGCCGTTGATGACGCTGCCTTTTGGCGCACCCAGCCGGTCTTCCAGGATGGCCGTGGCGTACGGCCCGGACACCGCATGCATGCCGTCAAAGCAGATGCGCAGCCCGCCCGCGAACAGGGCGCGGATGGCGTCGAAGTCGAACAGTTCCTGCATCAGCTCCGCGTAGTCCGCCACCGGATCGATCACTTCCACCACCATCTGCTCGATGCGCACTTCGCCCAGGGCATCGAGGTCGATGTCGGCCGCGTCGCTGATGCGGTATTCGGTGAGTTCTTTGGTGCGCGCGAAGATGGCGTCGGTGATTTTTTCAGGCGCCGGGCCGCCGTTGGCGATGTTGTACTTGATGCCGAAGTCGCCGTCCGGACCGCCCGGATTATGGCTGGCCGACAGGATCAGGCCGCCGCTGGCGCCGCGCTTGCGGATCACGCAGCTGACGGCCGGCGTCGACAGGATGCCGCCCTGCCCCAGCAGCACGCGCGCGTAGCCATGTGCGGCCGCCATGCGCAATACCGTCTGGATCGCGGTGCGGTTGTAATAGCGCCCGTCGCCGCCCAGCACCAGCGTCTGGCCATGGCAGTCGCCGAGCGTGCCGAACACGCTTTGCACGAAATTTTCCAGGTATTGCGGTTCGCTGAACACGCCGACTTTCTTGCGCAGGCCCGACGTGCCCGGCTGCTGGCCGGCGATGGGCGCGGTATTGATGATTTGAATTGCCATTTTGCCTCCATATTGATGCGCCATGGTAGCCGAACCGGCGATGCGGGCAAAGCGCCGCACGACTGTCACCGTGCAACAGGTCGCACAGGACCGCTGATCTTTCCGCTACCAGGCAGATTGCTGCAAAAACAGTATGCAATTGCAACATTCATCGCTTGCACGGGCTGCAACGCCGCAATACAATAAGAATCGTTCTCATTTACATTCAGATTTTGACAGGACTCATGCCCTGCCCCTGCGCCAGATGATCCGATGATGCCTTGCCAGCTTGCCTCTCTGCCGGTATTCGCTCGCCCAACCACCATAACAACTAAACAAAAGGGATACACCATGACCATTGCTTCCATCGCACGCCTCTCCGTTCTCGCTACTGCCCTCATGGCCGGCTCCCTGCTGTCCGGCGCGGCCGGTGCCCATCAGATCTGGCTGGAACAGAACGACAAGGCCGCCAGCATCTATTTTGGCGAGTTCGGCGACAACCTGCGCGAAGCGTCGCCTGGCCTGCTCGACAAGTTCACCCTGAAAAACGTTACCTGGATTTCCGCTGGCAACAAGAAGCCGCTGCAGGCCAGCAAGACCGCCAGCGCCTTCGTGCTGAACGGCAAAGTCGCTCCTGGCGAAACCATCATCGTCGAGGAAACCGGCTATCCGGGCTGGGAAAGCAAGAAAGATGGCAAGGTGCTGTTCTCGATCTGGACCCCGGCCGCACGCATCGTTGCCGACCATAGCGCCCAGGCGCCGGCCCTGACGCTGGACCTGCTGCCGACCGGCACGCCGGGCCAGTTCAAGGTCACCTACCAGGGCAAACCGCTGCCGAAAGCCAAGGTCGGCGCCGTGGTGCAATCGGGCTGGATGCGCGAAGCGTACAGCGACGAGCAGGGCCTGGTCAGCTTCCCGCTGCCGTGGAAAGGCAGCTACGTGCTGGAAGTGCATCACGAAGACAAGACCGGCGGCGAGCGCGATGGCAAGAAATATGACAACGCAAGTTTCGTCACCACCCTGAGCCTGGTGCAGGCGCAAGGCGTGGCGCCATTGCCGGCCGCGCCTGCCGTGCCGCCTAGCAAAGATCACGGCTAACACCATGCAAGCGCCTGCCACCACTTTCAGAATGCCGCGCCTGCGGCTGTCCGCCGGGGCGATGTATCGCCTGGGTGTTGCCTCGCGCGGCGTGGCCGCGATTGTCGGCGGCTATGTGCTGGCGGCGCTGGTCACCATGCTGCTGTCGGTGAGCCTGCCGATGGCGCGCTCCGAAGCCGTCATGACGGCCACCTTGCTGTCGTTTACCATCTACACCTGCGCCGTGCTGTGGGTCTTCGCCACCGGTACGGCCCTGCGCGCCTGGCTGGGCCTGTTGATCCCGAGCGTCGCGATTGCCGCCATCCTGCAAGCGATGGGCGCCTTGTCCTGGAGTCTCGCATGAAAGAAGGTTTCCGCCAGTCGATGGCATGGCTGCACACCTGGTCGGGCCTGCTGGTGTGCTGGGTGCTGCTGCTGGTATTTTGCGGCGGCACGGCCAGCTACTACCGCAGCGAAATCACGCTGTGGATGCAGCCCGAACTGCACGCCGCCGCGGCCAACCCGGTCAGCAGCGTAGTGGCAGCCACCGCCGCCCAGGCCGCGATGACCGAGCGCGCGGCCGGCGCCACGCGCTGGTTCATCACCCTGCCCGACGAACGCAATCCGGCCACCCAGCTGGGCTGGAGCAAGCCGTCGAAGCCGGGCGAAAAAAAGAAAGGACGGCGCGGCAATTTCCACAGCGAGCAAGCCGATCCGGCCACCGGCGAGGTGCTGTCCAAGCCCCGCGAGACGCGCGGCGGCGAATTCCTGTACCGCCTGCATTTCGACCTGCACTACATGTCGGCCATCTGGGCCCGCTGGATCGTCGGCTTCTGCGCCATGTTCATGCTGGTGTCCATCATCAGCGGCATCATCACGCACAAGCGCATCTTCAAGGACCTGTTTACCTTCCGTCCCAAGAAGGGCCAGCGCTCGTGGCTCGATGCGCACAATGTGACGGCCGTGCTGGCGCTGCCCTTCCACCTGATGATCACGTATACCGGCCTGGTCACATTGATGTTCCTGTACATGCCGTCCGGCGCCACCGCTGCCTACAAGGGCGACAAGGATGCGTTTTTCTCCGAAGCGTTCCCGCGCGCGGAAGAGCGCAAGGCCGCCGGCGTGGCCGCGCCGCTGACGGCGTTCGCGCCGCTGGTGCGCCAGGCCGAACAGCAATGGGGCGGCAAGGTCGAACGCATTTCCGTCAACGCTCCCGGCGACGCCAATGCCATCATCAGCCTCTCGCGCGCGTCGGGGCGCGACATGTCGACCCGCCAGCCGTCGATGGATTTTGACGGCGTGACCGGCAAGCTGCTGTCGTCGAATGGCGAAGTGGTCCCGGGCGCCGCCGCCACGCAAGGCGTGATGATCGGCCTGCATGTGTCGCACTTCAGCGCGCCGCTGCTGCGCGCGCTGTTCTTCCTGTGCGGCCTGGCCGGCTGCGCGATGGTCGCGACCGGCGCCCTGCTGTGGGCCGTCAAGACGCGCCAGAAACAGGCCAAGGCGCTGGCCGCCGGCAAGCGCGCCAGCTTCGGGCTGCGCCTGGTCGAAGCGCTCAATATCGGCGCCATCGCCGGCATCCCGATCGCCTTTGGCGCCTACTTCTGGGCCAACCGCCTGCTGCCGGTGGTGATGGAAGAGCGTCCGAAAGAGGAAATCGCCTGCTTCTTCGGCGCCTGGGCGCTGGCCGCCATCGTCGCGCAGCTGCGCCCGACGCGCGCCATGTGGCGCATCGAGCTGACGGCCGGCGCGATCCTGCTGGCCGGCCTGCCGCTGCTGAACGTGTTTACCACCGATTCGCACCTGGGCGTGACGCTGTTGCTGGGCCGTGGCCCGGTGCCGGTGGCCGCCTTCGACCTGGTGGTGCTGTCACTGGGCCTGCTGCTGGCCTACGCGGCGTACAAGCTCAAGCCGCTGCCGTCGAAAGCGAAAAAGGCAGCACCAGCCGCCGAACCTGCCAATACCAACACCACGCTGCCGGGAGCCGCATGATGGAGCTGCTGTCCAACTTCCTTGTTTTCGCCCTCTCGTATGCGGGCCTGTCCTGCCTGTGCCTGGCGATGGACCGCCACTACGCCGACCTGCACGGCCGCGGCGCGGAGCCGCCACCGCAGCTGCGCCGCCGCCTGCAGTGGGGCGGATGGCTGGCGCTGGCGTTCGGCCTGGCCTGGGCCATGCATATCGCCGGCGCCGGCTACGGCACCGTGTTCTGGATCGGCAGCCTGACCGGCTGCGGCCTGCTGCTGATCTGGCTGCTGCCATATGCGCCGCACCAGGCCATGCGCCTGGCGCGCGTGGTGGGTGCCGCCGCGGCATTGGCAGCGGTGATGCTGGCCGTGCTGTAATGCAGCTGGAAAGCTGCTATGCCGCCTATCACCGCTGGCTGGCGCACTGGCTGCAACGGCGTCTCGGCAATGCCTTCGATGCGGCCGACCTGACGCAGGACACCTTTGCGCGGCTGCTGGCCGGCGCGCCCGCCGCGCCGCAAACGCCGGCCCTGCGCGCGCCCCGGGCCTACCTGGCGACTGTCGCCAAACACCTGCTGATCAATCATCTGCGGCGCCAGTCGCTGGAACGCGCCTGGCTCGATGTGCTCGCTGCCATGCCCGAACAGCAGGTGCCCTCGGCCCAGCAGCAGGCCGAGATGCTGCAGTCGCTGCAAGCGGTTGACGCCATGCTCGACGGACTCAAACCAAAGGTGCGCGCCGTCTTCATCATGGCGCAGATCGAGGGCCATACCTATGCGGACATCGCCGCGCGGCTCGGCATCGGCGAGCGCTCCGTCAAGCGCTACATGGCCGAGGCGCTGACCGAATGCGTGCTGCTGGCATGAATACGGCCAACCTGCCAACCCCACCGATACCAACTCCCCTGTCGCGCCAGATCGCACGCCAGGCCGTCGAATGGTTTTTGATCGAACAGTCGGGCCAGGCCACGCCGGACGAGCTGGCGGCCAGCGCACGCTGGCGCGCGCGCGACCCCGAACACCTGCGCGCCTGGCACAAGGTGCAGCAGGTCAGCGGCCAGCTGGAACATGCGGCGGCCCTGCTGCCGCCCGGCATGGCCGCGCCCGTGCTGCGCCGTCCGCAACGCCGCGCCGCCATGCAGGCGCTGCTGGCGCTGATGACGGTGCCGGCCGCCTGGATGCTGTACCGGCAGGACATGCTGGCAGATTACAGCAGCGCCATCGGCCAGCGCCGCGCGCTGTCCCTGCCCGATGGCGGCCGCCTGCTGCTCGATACCGACAGCGCCGTCGACGTGGCCTATACCCGCAACGAGCGCCTGCTGATACTGCGGCGCGGCGTATTGCTGGTGGAAACGCGGCCCGACCATGCGGGCAATCGCCCATTCATCGTCGCTACCCGGCATGGCCGCATCCGCGCGCTCGGCACGCGCTTTATCGTGCGCGTGGACGACGCAGGAAGCAATGTAACGGTGCTGGAACACGCAGTGCAGATCGCGCCGCGCGCACCTTCGGCCACCGTGCGCCGGGTCGAAGCCGGCTGGCAAAGCCGCTTCGACGCCGATCATGCCAGCCTGCCAGTGACGGCAAAGCCGCAAGCCGACGCCTGGACGCAGGGCATGCTGATGGCACAGGACATGCGGCTCGACACGTTTGCCGCCGAACTGGCGCGCTACCGCCCCGGCCTGCTGCGCGTCGAACCGGAGGTGGCGGGCCTGCGCCTGAGCGGCGCTTTCCGCCTGGACGATACCGACACTGTGCTGGACAACCTGGCGCGCATGCTGCCGGTCGATGTGCTGTACCGCAGCCGCTATTGGGTCACCATCGCCGCAGCAAAAAAATAACCTGTTGTTTCTGGCCCCTTTTTCATGAGTTGCCTGTCCTGTGGATGTCCGTCACTTCACTACACTGGAAAGTCACCATCATGCATCTGCATCATCCGCACCGCACTCCCCTCGCACGCGCCGTAGGCGGCGCCTTGCTGCTGCTGTCGCTGGCGCATGCGCCGGCCATGGCGGCCGAAACACAGGGCAGCACTCCATCGGCAGAGTACAGCGTGCCGGCCGGCGAGCTGTCCGCCGCGATCGCCGCCTTTGCCATCAACGCCAGGGTCAGCGTGGGCGCCGCGGCCGAACTGCTGCAGGGCGTGCGCTCGCCTGGCCTGCAGGGCAGCTACACGGTGCCGCAGGCGCTGGCGCAGCTGCTGGCCGGCACCGGGCTGGAAGCGGTGCCCGGCGCGGCAAACAGCTATGTGCTGCGCAAAAGCGCCGCAGCCACCGGCACGCCTGGCGCACCGATCGCCGCCACCCTAGGCGAAGTGGCCGTCAGCTCCAGCGCGCTGCGCGACGGCACCACCGAAGGCAAGCGCAGCTACGCGGGCCTGACCAGCGCCACGCGACTGAACCTGTCGCTGCGCGAGACGCCGCAGGCCGTCAGCGTCATCACGCGCCAGCAGATCGAAGACCAGGGCCTGCGCACCTTGCAGGAGGTGCTGGTGCAGTCGCCCGGCATCACGGTCGACCGCTCGTCGAGCACGCGCGAATACGACCAGGTGTTCTCGCGCGGCTTCGAAGTGACGTCCTACATGGTCGACGGCATCCCGGCCAGCAAGAACCTCGAAGCGCGCACCTATGATGCTGCCATCTACGACCGCGTCGAAATCATCCGCGGCGCCACCGGTTTGATCAGCGGCACGGGCAGCCCGTCGGCCGCCGTCAACCTGGTGCGCAAGCGCCCCGGCCGCACGTTTGCCGCGTCGGCCGGCGTGCAGGCCGGCTCGTGGGACCGCTACCGCATCGACGGCGACATTTCGACGCCGCTGAACCAGGACGGCAGTGTGCGCGCACGCGTGGTGGCGGCACACGAAGACCAGCACTCCTTCATCGAGCGCTACCGCCAGAAAAAAGACGTGCTGTATGCGATCGCCGAAGCCGATCTGTCGCCGTCCACCGTATTGAGCGCGGGCGTAAACTACCAGAAGGAAAAGCTGGACGGCGCCGGCCGCGAGTTTCCCGTCTTTTACAGCGACGGTACGCTGACCCGCTTCAAGCGTTCGATGAACGGCACCGCGGCGTGGAGCACGTATGACCGCGAACAGACCATGCTGTTCGCCACGCTCGACCATTATTTCGACAACGACTGGATCGCCAAGCTGGCCGTCAGCCGCAGCAGCAATCAGTACGATGCGCTGCAGGGCTTTGCCGGCAACGGCTATGCGGACCGCGTCAGCGGCGCCAACCTGAAGCTGTGGCTGGCCAACTGGCACAGCAAGCCGCAGCAAACCGCGCTCGACGCCTACGTCAGCGGACCGTTCCAGGCCTTCGGCCGCCAGCACGAACTGGTATTCGGCGTGAGCACCTCCGAACTTGAGACCAACAGCCCGATCTATCCGGGCTGGCGCCTCGACGGCTACGACTACAGCATCCCCGACATCAATGCCTGGAATGGCGCCATGCCGGTACCCGACTATCGCGGCACGCGCATGGGCACCTCGTACGACAAGGAGCGCGAAAGCGGCCTGTATTCGACGCTGCGCCTGCGTCCGACGGACGCGCTGTCGGTGATCCTCGGCGCGCGCCTGTCGTACTGGAAGCGCGATATCCGCAGCGACTACGATGCCGACACCGACCTGTACGACGCGATGCGCGAAAGCGGCAAGATCACGCCGTATGCGGGCCTGGTCTACGACCTGGGCCGGCACTGGTCCGCCTACGCCAGCTACACCAGCATCTTCACGCCGCAAAGCCAGCGCGACGTCAACAGCCGCTTCCTGCCGCCGCTGGAAGGCAAGAACTACGAGGCCGGCGCGAAGGGCGAATTTTTCAACGGCGCCCTGAGCACCAGCGCCTCGGTATTCCAGCTGCGCCAGGAAAACCTGGCCGAAGCCGATCCGGGCAATATCTGGATCATCGGCACCGGCGGCGGCTCGTACGCCTATCACACGGTGAAGGGCGCCACCACGCGCGGTATCGAAGCGGAAGTGTCGGGCCAGCTGCGCCCGGACTGGCAGCTGACGGCCAGCTATGCCTACAGCCGCATCCGCAACGCCGCCGGCGAACGCATCCAGACCAGCCAGCCGCAGGCCATGGCCAAGCTGTGGACCACCTATCGCCTGTCGCACGGCGTGCCAGGATTGACGCTGGGCGCCGGCGTGAACTGGCAGAGCAACATCTACATGGACGACCGCGGCCCGAACGGCGAGCGCTTCACCCAGCAAGCCTACGCGGTGGCCGGCCTGATGGCGCAATACCAGTTCGATCCGCGCCTGGTGGCGACCGTCAACGTCAACAACGTGTTCGACAAGCGCTACTACTCGACCGGCATGGGCGGCTACCATGGCGACCCGCGCAACGCCATGCTGTCGCTGCGCTACAAGTTCTGAGCCTGCGCACAATATGCGCCGAGCAGCGCCTCGACGCCATCGGGCGCCGTGGCGCGGCCCAGATGGTAGCCAAACGCCGCATCGCAGCCCATGTCCGCCAGCAGTTCGAGCTGGCGCGCGCTTTCCACGCCGCCGGCGATCGCGCGCAGCTTCAGGGTGTGGGCCATCGCCACCATGGCGCGCACCATGGCGCCGTCATCGGCCGATTCGCCCAGTTCGTCGATGAAGCACTTTTCAATCTTGACGGCATCGACCGGAAAACGATGCAGGGAATGCAGCGGACCGTCGCCGGTGCCGAAGTCGCTGATGCAAATCGCCATGCCCAGCTGGCGGAACTGGCGCAGGATGGCTACGCCATCGTGGCTGTGGTCGATCAGGGTGCCGGCCGCGATTTCCAGCTCGATGCAGGACCCCGGCACGCCCGCCGCCGCCAGCGCGGCGCCGACGTTGCGTGCGATATCGCGCTGGTAGAACTGGCGCGCCGACAGGCTCACCGTCACCGTCAGGCGGTGTCCCTGCGCGATCCAGTGCCGCGCCTGCTCGACGGCCGTGGCCAGCACCCAGGCGCCCACCGGCAGGATCAGCGCGCTTTCCTCCAGCACCGGCAGAAAATCGAGCGGCATCACCAGGCCCAGCTCCGGATGCTTCCAGCGCAGCAGCGCTTTCACGCCCGTGATGGCGCGCGTGGCCAGGTCCATGCGCGGCTGGTAGTGCAGCATGAATTCATTGCGTTCCAGTGCGTGGCGCAGCGCCGTTTCCAGGATGGTGCGCGAATACGATTGCGTCTGCATGCGCGGCGCGTAGCGCAGGCAGCTGCCGGGCGCGCGGCGCTTGGCCGCATACATGGCGAGATCGGCCTTTTCGATCAGGCCATCGACATCGTCATCGTCGTCCGGATACAGCGCCAGGCCGACGCTGGCCGCCACCGACAGGCTGTACTGGCCAATGACGAATGGCGATGCGACGGCGGCAATGATTTTCTCGGCCACGCGCTCGGCATCGTGCGCGTGATGCAGTTCGGTCAGCAGGATGATGAATTCATCGCCGCCCTGGCGCGCCACCGTGTCGACCTTGCGCACGCACTGCTGCACCCGGCGCGCAAACTCGGCCAGCACCTGGTCGCCCACGTCGTGGCCCAGACCGTCGTTGATGGCCTTGAAGCGGTCGATGTCGACAAACAGCACCCCCAGCAGCCCCTGGTGGCGGCGCGCATAGGCGATGCCGTGCTCGAAGCGGATCTGGAAATGCAGGCGGTTCGGCAGCCCGGTCAGGCCGTCGTGGTGGGCGATGAATTCGAGCTGCTGCTCGGCGCGGCGGCGCGCCGACACATCGTGCAGCACCAGTACCGCGCCATCGTGCGCCAGCGGCGCGCAGCTGAAATGCACGTCGATGCGCTTGCCATCGACTTCGCGCAGCAGCACCGCGCCGCGCGCCACTTCCACCACTTCCTGCTGCGCCACGCAGTCATGCACCTGGCGCGCCGCGTCGATGGCGGCGCCGTCATGGAACAGCGGCAGCAGCTGCGACACGCTGGCGCCCACGCCATGCGGCGGCGGCACGCCGCCCAGGGCCAGCGCGCGCGCATTGAGATACCGCACCATGCCATGGCGGTCGGTGCCGATCACGGCGGCCGGCAGCGCCTGCAGCAGCGCCAGCATTGGCGCCTGTTGCGCCAGCTGCGCCTGGCCTGCCGCATGGCGGCCGCGCCAGCGGCACAGCGCCTGCCACTGCGCCAGGAACAGCAGCACCAGCGACAGGGCCAGCAGCGCGCACAGCGCCAGCAGCAGCGCCGTCATGCATCACCACAAGAACACGGTTGAGAGATCACGGCTTTCCTTTATCGCAGTCTGCAAAAGATGCTGAAAGGAAATAATATAAGAATCCGCGACGGCTTTTTGCCTGTTCGGGGCGCGTTTGACTGGTGTCAAGCGCGCCCCCGGTCTCGGGTTTATACCGGGGCCGCCAGCCAGGCCGTGCGCGTGTCCGGCGATGCTGCGGCAGGTGCCGCATGCAGTTTGAAAATACTGACGGCGTCGGCCAGGCTGGCCGCCTGCTGCTGCAAGGCGTCGGCCGCAGCAGCAGCCTGCTCCACCAGCGCCGCATTCTGCTGTGTCACGCCATCCATCTGGCTGACGGCCATGCTGATCTGTTCGATGCCGTCGCGCTGCTCGACGCTGGCCAACGCAATCTCGTCGATGATGGCGTTCACGCGCTGTACGCTGGCCACCACCTCATCCATCGTCTGCCCGGCCTGGCCGGCCAGCACACTGCCCGCTGCCACCGTGCGCACCGAGTCGCCGATCAGCTGCTTGATCTCGCGCGCCGCTTCGCTCGACCTGTGCGCGAGGCTGCGCACCTCGGTGGCCACTACCGCAAAACCGCGTCCCTGCTCGCCCGCGCGCGCCGCCTCGACGGCCGCATTCAGGGCCAGGATATTGGTCTGGAAGGCGATGCCGTCGATTACGCCGATAATATCGACGATGCGTTTCGACGACGCGTTGATGGTGCCCATGGTCTGCACCATCTGCGCCACCGTCGCGCCGCCGCGCTGCGCCACATTCGAGGCGCTGCCGGCCAGCTGGCGCGCCTGGTCCGCGTTGTCGTGGTTCTGCCGCACGGTGGTGGTCAGCTCGATCATCGAGGCGGCCGTCTGTTCCAGCGAACTGGCCTGCTCTTCGGTGCGCGAGGACAGGTCCATGTTGCCGCTGGCAATTTCGCTCGACGCCGTGGCAATCGCCTCGGTGCCGTCGCGCACGCGCCCGACGATAGCCGCCAAGTTGGCGCTCATGGTTTTCAGGGCGCGCAGCAGGTCGCCGATTTCATTGCGGCCGCTGTCGGCTACCACGGCGCGCAGGTCGCCCGCCGCCACCTGGCGCGCAATGCCGACTGCCGCGGACAGCGGACGCGTAATGCTGCGCACCAGCCACCAGACGGTGACGCTGCCGATCAGCAGCGTCACCAGCACCGTCAACAGCATGGCCAGCGTGGCGCTGTGGTGCGCGGCCTCGTCCTGCTCCGTCATCTGCGTCATCAGGCTGTGCGACTGCTTGCCGATGGCGGCCACGATGGCGTCGATCTGGCGCGTCGGCTCGCGGTCCATGCCCTTGACCTGCGCATCGACGGCCTGCGCGCTGCCGGCGCGCGCGCCATCGTATTGTTGCAGCGCCGCCAGATAGGCGACGCCCAGCGCGTCATGCGCCTGCACGGCGCGCTCCACCGCTGCCGCATCGAGCTGCAGGCCGGTCATCAGCGCCTGCAGCTGTTTGAGTTCCTTGCGCGTCTGCGCGCCGCTGGCGACAAACGCCTCGCGGTAGCGCTGGAAGGCGGCCGCATCGCCGCCGCGCAGCAGGATGTTTTTCCATTCCTGTACCTGGATCTTGAATTCGACCTGGGCGCTGCGCGCCGTGTCGATCGCTTCGGTCAGGGCGACCGAGCGCTGCATGGCATGCGCGCTGCGCGCGCTGGCGGCGTCGAGCGCGCTCCAGCCGCGCAGGCCGACGATGACCAGCGCAAGAAAGAAAAAGGCGCCGAGCAAGGCCAGGCGGGCGGAGATTTTCAGGTTGGCAAGCTGCATGTGTTTTCCTTTGTATGACCGTGAGAAAAAACTATCGCATTCTCGCCGGACACACAAATGATGCGGCTCGCCTTGTCAAACACCAAGCAGGGCTTGCTCAGCCGTACGTCTTTCAACAAAGAAACAACAAATTACAGAGCAAGATTGACTGGATAGCCATGCCTTTTTCATCACAACATGGACAGTCAGGCAATTAACGCGCCGCTGCCGTCGCTCCTGCAAACTCCTCGCGCAGCAGCGGATACAGGCGGCGGTAGCGCGCCAGGCGATCGTCGAGCACACCCGAGCTTTGCGGTGCGATGCTCTCCTGTACCGCCGGGCGCGTGCACACTTCGGACGGCGGCAAACCGGTAACGGCCATCTGCGCCAGGCGCGCCGCGCCCATGGTGCCGCCCGCCACGCCGTGGTCGTGGCGCAGCACGTTCAGGCCCGAGGCGCTGGCGCACAATTGCGCCCAGAAGCGGCTGCGCGAGCCGCCGCCGACGAACGACGCTTCCGTCAGGTGCGTGCCGGCGCTGCGCAGCGCCGCGTTGCCGTCGGCCATGGCAAACGCCACGCCCTCCATCGCCGCATACGCCAGGTCGGCGCGGCCGTGCTCCGTCGACAAACCGAAGAACACGCCGCGCGCGGTGGCGTCGTTGTGCGGCGTGCGCTCGCCGCTCAGGTAAGGCAAAAAGATCGGCGCCTTGCGCGCGTCGACCTGTTCGGCCAAATTGGCCAGCTCGCCGATGTCGCTCGATTGCGTCAGCTGCGCCACCCAGGCAAGGCTCGATGCCGCGCTGAGGATCACGCTCATCTGGTGCCAGCGCTCGGGCAGGCAGTGGCAGAACGCGTGCACGCCCTGGCCGGGATTGGGCGCATAGCCGTCGCTGCCGGCAAACAGCACGCCCGAGGTGCCCAGCGACAGCAGGCCCGCACCCGGTTCGACCACGCCCAGGCCGACTGCCGCCGCCGCATTGTCGCCGGCGCCGCCGGCCAGGATGACCGGATGCGCGATGCCCCATTCCTGGCACAGCGAGGCGCGTACCTGGGCGGCCGGTGCGCTGCCTTCGACCAGGCGCGGCATGTGTTCGCGCGTCAGACCGGTCGCCGCCAGCATGCGCTCGGACCAGTCGCGTTTGGCCACGTCCAGCCACAAGGTACCGGATGCGTCGGACATGTCGGATACGCACTCGCCCGTCAGGCGCAGCGCCACATAATCCTTGGGCAGCAGCACGGTGGCGGTGGCGCGAAACAGCGCCGGCTCGTATTTCTGCAGCCATAGCAGCTTGGGCGCCGTAAAACCCGGCATGGCCTGGTTGCCCGTGATGGCGCGCGATTCCGGCACCAGCGCTTCGAGCTCCACGCATTCGGCAAACGAGCGCGTGTCGTTCCATAACACGGCCGCGCGCAGCACGTGCTGCTGCTTGTCGAGCAGGGTGGCGCCATGCATCTGGCCCGACAGGGCGATGCCGCGCAGGCCGGAAAACGCCACCGGCTGGGCGGCGCGGATGGCCGCGATCACGTCCAGCGTGGCGTGCCACCAGTCCTCGGGATTCTGCTCCGACCAGCCCGGATGGGGGCTCGACACGCGCAGCGCCACGCCGCTGCTGGCGAGGATGGTTTGCGCGTCATCGGTGAGGATGGCCTTGACTTCGGAAGTGCCGATATCGATACCGAGATAAGTCATGTAGTTCCAGGTAAGAAGGTTAAAAACGGCCGTCAGGCTGACGGCTCGGCCATGTTCATCAACAGGCAGGAGCGGAACTTCGACGGCGACATCTGCTTGTGCGCCAAAAACTGGCGGTTGAAATTGGAGAGATTGTTGAAGCCCGTGCGGTAGCAGATATCGGTCACCTTCAGATCCGTGTTCATCAGCAGTTCGCACGCCAGCGCGATGCGTTCCTGGTTCACGTACTGGATGAACGAGGTGCCCGTGTGCTTGCGAAAGAAGCGCGTGAACTTGAGCGTGTTCATCTCGGCCACGTCCGCCACATCCTGCTCGCAAAAGTCGAGCGTGATGTTCTGCTTGATATATGCCAGCACCTGGTTGATGGTGGACGACATGTAGCGCCCCGCCTGCGCCATGTAGGTGACGCTGGCCAGCTGGCGCCGTTCGCGGCATGCGCACAGGGTGCCGAACAGGCGCGCAAACAGCTCCACCCGGCGCAGCCCCTGCGCCGTGGTCAGTTCCTGCATCAGCGGCACCAGGCGCAGGCCCAGCGAATCGGGAAACTGCAGCCCGCGCGACGCTTCGCCCATCAGCGACTTCAGTGGCGCCAGCTCGGGAAACAGCAGGATGCAGCGCTCGATGAAATCGCTGGAAAACTGCAGCACCAGGTCGCGCTCGGGCAGCACCACGCCTTCGGGCAGCTCGCTGACCCAGTTGTGCGGCAGGTTCGGGCCCGTCAGGATCAGGTTGCCCGGGCCATAGCTGCCGATATGGTCGCCGATAAAGAACTTGCCGGTCGAGGTGATAATGAAGTGCAGTTCATACTCGGGATGAAAATGCCATTTCGCCACCGTATGCGGAAAGCCGTGCGCCCACGCACGGAACGACTCGTAGAGCGGTTTATGGATCACTTCCAGGTCTGGCGTCACGGCATTTCCCCTGCACGGTCTCGATGGCGATATTCTAACGGTTTGGCGCCAGCGCCAAGCCGTTTTCGGCGTCGAACAGGTGGATATGTTCTTCGTCAAACGCCAGCGCCAGCGACTGTCCGATTTGCGCCACGCTGTTGGCGGCATTGGCCGGCAGCAGTGCCGACAAAGTCAGCTCGCCGCACTGGAAACTGGTCAGCGCTTCCGCCCCCAGCAATTCCACCAGGTCGATGGTGCACGCCAGGCCATGGCTGGCGCTGCCCTCCTCCCGGTCCTGGGCGGTAGCGCTGCGCAGGTGGTTCGGGCGCAGGCCGAATACCACCTTGGTGCCGGCCACCAGCGCGGCAAAGCGTGGCGACGCCAGGGGCCAGCGGTAGCCGGCGCAGGCCAGCACCGGCTGGGCGCCCTCCTGCTCGATCACGCCATCGATGAAATTCATCGCTGGCGTGCCGATAAAGCCGGCCGCAAACAGGGTGCGCGGATGGTTGTAGAGTTCCGCTGGCGTGCCGATCTGCTCGATATGGCCGCCCTTCATCAGCACCACGCGGTCGGCCAGCGTCATCGCTTCGAGCTGGTCGTGCGTCACGTACAAAGTGGTGGTGCGCAGGCGCCGGTGCAGGCGCTTGATGTCGGCGCGCAGCTGCGCGCGCAGCTTGGCGTCCAGGTTCGACAGCGGCTCGTCGAACAGGAACACCTGCGGCGTCTTGATCATGGCGCGCGCAATTGCCGTGCGCTGCTGCTGGCCGCCCGACATGGCGCGCGGCTTGCGCTCGAGCAGGCTGTCGAGGCTGAGGATGGCCGCCACCTCGCGCACGCGGCGCTCGATTTCATCGTCCGGCACCTTCAGCCGGCGCAGGCCAAAGGCGATATTGTCGTACACCGTCATGTGCGGATACAGCGCGTAGTTCTGGAATACCATCGCCACATTGCGCGCACGCGCCGGCAAGTCGTTGACGACGGCGCCTGCTATGTGCAGCTCGCCGCCGCTGATGTCTTCCAGCCCGGCGATCATGCGCAGCAAGGTCGACTTGCCGCAGCCTGAAGGCCCGAGCAGGACGATGAATTCGCCGTCGTCGATGTCCAGGTCGAATGGCTGCAGCACGGCCGTCTTCTGGTCATAGGTCTTGTACAGCTGCCTGCAGGCGATATTTGCCATGTTCAGTCTCCGGCCAGTTCGATCTGAATCTTGACGTCCTGCGGGTGGCCCTGGGCCGCTTCCTCGAACGCCTGTACGCCATCGGCAAAGCCGAAGGTACGCGAGATGAACGGTTTCACGTCGATCTTGCCCGAGGCAAGCAAGGCGATCGCGCGCGGGAAAATGTTCGCGTAGCGGAATACGGATTCGATGCGCACCTCCTTGGCCTGGATCGCGACGATATCGAACGGGACTTTATCGGGCGGCATGCCGACCAGCACCAGGCAGCCGTTGGGGCACAGCAGGTCGACGATATGGTCGTAGGCGCGCATGCTGCCGCTGGCCTCGAACACGATATCGGCGCCCCAGCCGTCAGTCAGGTCGCGCACGGTGTCCGCCAGATTCACCTGGCGTACGTCGACCGTGGTGACGGCCGGATTGCCGGCAAATAGCGCCAGCTTTTCCGGCACCAGGTCGGCCAGGATCACGCGCGAGCAGCCCCCTGCCAGTGCCGCCAGCGCAGTCATCGCGCCGATGGTGCCGGCGCCAACTACCACCGCCACGTCGCCCGGTTTGATGGCCGCTTTTTTCGCCGCCTGCAGGCCGATCGCCAGTGGCTCGACAATGGCGCCTTCGCCGAAGCTGACGTTGTCGGGCAGCCTGAACGTAAACGCGGCCGGATGCACCACGTACGGCGTCAGGCAACCGTGGATCGGCGGCGTGGCCCAGAAGCGTACGGCAGGGTCGAGGTTGTACAGGCCGCGCATGGTGGCGGGCGAATCGAACTGCGGCACGCCCGGCTCCATGCAGACGCGGTCGCCCACTTTCAGGTGCGTCACTTCCGCGCCCACTTCGTCCACCACGCCCGACGCCTCGTGGCCCAGCACCATCGGCGCTTCGACCGCGAACGGGCCGATCCGGCCATGCTTGAAGTAGTGCACGTCACTGCCGCAGATGCCGACCGTGTGGATCTTGATTTTTACGTCGCGCGGGCCGACGGCGAGCGCGATATCGATGTCGCGCAAGGTGATGGTGTGCGCCTGTTCCAGTACGAGAGCTTGCATGATGCTTCCTTTATTTGTGTTTGAGCATGGAGTTGAGCAGCCGGCCCAGGATGCCGACGAACAGCAGCGGCGGCAGCGCCAGCAGCACGGTGGAGGCATTGACCACACCCCACGGCACTTCCTGGCCCATCGACGTAAATGCCGAGGCGATCACCGGCAAGGTGACGCTCTTGGACGAGGTCAGCGCCAGCGCGATCATCAGTTCGTTCCAGACCAGCACGAAGCTGAAAACGATGCCGCCCATCAGGGTTTTCGACGCCACTGGCAGTGCCACTTTCCAGAACACCTGGTAAGGGCCATAGCCATCGAGCGCGGCCGCCTCCTCGATCTCTTTCGGGATGCGCGCAAACGCAGGGATTGACAGCCAGATAATGGTCGACAGGGTCACCAGCAGATAGGTCACCACCATCGACAATCGCGAGTCGTACAGGCCGAGGTCGATCCAGATCGAGATCAGCGGAATCGCCACGGCCACCGGCGGCAAAAAGCGCAAGGAGAGCAGGAAGAACTGGATATCCTTCTTGGCCGGCACCGGATAGCGGGCGATCGCATACGCGGCCGGCACGCCCAGCACGGCGCCGGCAAGCACCGCGATGCCGACGATGGCCACGCTGTTGCCCAGGCCCGTGAGTACCTCGGGACTGGCCAGCACATGCCGGTAGTTGGCCAGGGTCGGGCTGAAGACAAAGCGCGGCACTGGCGTGACGATGTCCATCAGCTCCTTGAAGGAGTTGAGCACGGCCCACAGGATGGGAAACAGCGCCACCAGCACGATGGCGGTGGTGATCGCGGTGGTGGCGACGCGGTCCGCGCCGCGCTTGAGCGTCAGTTTTCCCATTTGGCGACCCGTTTCCAGAGCAGGGTAAAGATGATGGTGGTGGCGAGCATCATCAGCACGGCCATGCTCGACGCGTACGAGATCTTGCCCATCAGGCCAATGCCCTGTGCATATGCGTACATGTCCAGCGTTTCGGTGGCGATGCCGGGGCCGCCCTTGGTCATCACGTAGATCAGGTCGAACGAGCGCAGCGACTCGACCATCTTGATGAACACCAGGCTCATGATCGGCACCTTGAGCATGGGCAGCGCGATATGCGCATACACCTGCAAGGTGCCGGCGTAATCGAGGCGGGCCGCTTCCAGCGGTTCGGGCGGCAGCGTTTCGAGCAGTTTCAAGATCACGGCGCCGAAAAACAGCCCCCACTGCCAGATATCGACCAGCGCCACCGCATGCAGCGCCGTGGCCGGATCGGACAGCAGCGCCGTGCCACCGAGGCCCACGCATTCCAGCAGCCAGTTGAGGATGCCCATCAGCGGCGAATACATGAACTTCCAGATAAACGCGGCCGACACGCGCGGCAGCAGCACCGGTACGATCAGCAGCAAGGCGATCACGTCACGCGTGCGGCCCTTGATCTTCTCGAACAGGAACACGGCCAGCAGCACGCCAACGATCAGCGAGCCGGCCACGGTGACCACCTCCCACACGGCTGAAACCTGCACCGCGTTCAGGAAGCGGCGGTCGCCGAACAGGCGAATGAAATTGGCCAGCCCCACATAGTCGCTGTCGCTGTAGCGCAGCACGCGGTTTTGCAGGGCCAGGTTGATGGCGGCAATGGTGGGCACCAGGCCCAGCACCACGAGGACCAGCAGCGGCAGCGTCAGGAAGACGGCCGGCAGCCAGGTGTGGCGCTTTTTTTGGATGGAGTGCGGCATAAGACAAGCTTTCAGGCACGTTAGCGTAAATCAGGGGGCAGACCTGGCGGGGGAATGCGCCCCGGTGGGCGTACTCCGATCGCGAAGCGACTGACGCCAGCTCTTTCGCCGTTGGGTGGAATAACGTTATCGCCTTACTTGCGTTTTTTGGCCCGCGCCACCACCTCGGTCGCATACTCGTTCGCCTCATCGAGCGCGCTTTGCACATCGCCGCGCGTGCCGGTAAATACCTCTTCCAGCACCACGCCCAGGTTGTCGCCAATGTCCGGCCATTCGGGGCTGGGCCAGATGGTGACGCGCGAGACCGGCGTGGTGTCGGTCAGGCCGGCCTGGATCTGCGGTTTGACGTGCTTGCGGAAGTAATCGCTGTTGATGGTGCTGGTGCGGTTGTAGTCGCTGAAGACGTTGTCCTTCAGGCGCGCCTGTTCCTGCTCCTTGCCGGTGGCAAAGGCGATGAATTTGCCGGCTGCCTGGCGCGTGCATTCGTCTTTCGCGCCCGAGGTGGAAATGGCCAGGCCGTGGCCATACGCGGCCGACGCCAGCGGCGACGGCGGACGCACATAGCCGACCTTGTCGACTACCGACGATTTTTTCGGGTCTTCCATCCAGTCGGCAAACGGCGTCGATTCGATCATGAAGGCCACCTTGCCCGACCTGAATGCTTCGAGCGCATTGCTCCAGTCATACGTGGCGCCACCGGGCGGCGCATACTTGAACAGGTCGCGGTACAGGGAGGTGGCTTTCACGGCCTGCGGCGAATTGAAGCTCGGCACGCCGTTGTTTTCCCACTTGCCGCCAGCCGCCAGCATGAACGGCGCCCAGCGCCACACATTCATGCCCGAACCGCGCTGGCCGCGCGCGGCCCAGCCGTAGACGTTCGGTGGGCTATGCATTTTTTTCACGGCTGCCACCAGTTCGTCCAGCGTTTTCGGCACGGCAATGCCGGCCTTTTCCAGCAGGTCGCGGCGGTAGAACAGGAAGTCGCTGCCGCCGATCAGCGGCGCGAAATAGGCCACGCCGTTGTACGAGGCAACGGCGCGCCGCCCCGGCAGGAAGTCGTCGTAGTCGGCCTCCTTCGGCAGATACTTCAGCAGCGGCACGACCCAGCCGGCGGTGGCAAATTCGGCCACGTTGGCTTCGTCGATATAATAAATCTGGTAGGAGCCGGCCCTGGTGGATGCGTCGAGCCTGGCCTTGGAGCGGCGGTCGTTTTCGCCGAAATAGCTGATTTGTACCTTGGTGCCGCTGGTCTTTTCATAATCGGCCAGGGTCTTTTCCATCACGGTGAGGCCCAGGCTTTTCTGCGCCAGTACCTTGAGTACCGGCACCTTGCAGCCTTGCGCCGAGGCGTCGGCAAAGCCGGCGGACATGAGGGTGCCCCATGCGATAGCAGTCATGATTTTCATAACACGTCTCCATTTTTATAGTCCGGCGGTTTTCCACCGGTAGAACCACTATAAAAACAAAGACTGCCCGCCACCACTGCAAAAGCGGCGAATTTTCAAATACTATTTTTCAGCCGGGCGGCCGCCATGCCGGCCGCCCCATGCTGATATTTTTCGGCCAGAACAATATATAAAGCCGCTTGATTTATTAATTAGGCAAGCGTATATTTGGCTCGGGTTACCGCGTTTCGCGGCTACCCCCAGGCCAAGGCATACGCCCTGCCGGTAAAAAATAAATAGATTCTGGAGACAACACAATGAACGTCAAACAATGCATCGCACTGGCTATCCTGACTGCAACCGGCGGCGCCGCCATGGCCGATGAACCGATCGTCGGCCTGATCACCAAGACCGATACCAACCCCTTCTTCGTGAAGATGAAAGAAGGCGCGCAGCAACGCGCAAAACTGAAGGGCGCCAAGCTGTTGACGGCGGCCGGACGCGCCGACGGCGACAACGCCGGCCAGGTCACGGCGATTGAAAACATGGTGGCCGCCGGTGCCAAGGCGATCATGATCACCCCGAGCGACTCGAAAGCCATCGTGCCGGCCATCAAGAAGGCGCGCGCCGCCGGCGTGCTGGTGATTGCCCTCGACAGCCCGACCGAGCCGCAGGAAGCGACCGACGCGCTGTTCGCCACCGACAACTACAAGGCCGGCTTGCTGATCGGCCAATACGCCAAGGCGGCCTTCGCCGGCAAGCCCGCCAAGATCGCCATGCTGGACTTGTTCCCGGGCCATCCGGTGGGGATTGCCCGCCACAACGGTTTCCTGGCCGGTTACGGCGCGCCGGGCATCAGCGCCAAGACGGTCGAGCCGGCAAAAACCGCCGACGTGGTATGCATGGCCGACAGCTTCGGCGACCAGGGCAAGGGCCAGACGGCGATGGAAAACTGCCTGCAGAAAAATCCCGACATCAACCTGGTGTACACCATCAACGAGCCGGCCGCCGCCGGTGCCTACAAGGCGCTCAAGGCCCTGGGCAAGGAAAAGAACGTGATGATCGTGTCGGTCGACGGCGGCTGCGCCGGCGTGCGCGACGTCAAGGCAGGCGTCATCGCGGCGACCTCGCAGCAGTACCCGCTGAACATGGCGGGTCTGGGCGTCGAGGCCGGCGTCGAGTACGCCAAAAACGGGAAGAAGGCCAGCGGCTACGTCGACACCGGCGTCACCCTGATCAGCGACAAGCAGCAGCCGGGCGTCGCGAGCCGCGACACGGCGTTCGGCCTGAACGCCTGCTGGGGTAAATAAGCCCACGCCGGCGGCCGCGTTCGGCAAGGCTGCCTGCCTTGCCGGCGCACGGCCGCCTGCGCGTCTCCTTTTCCCCTTTTGAATATGGATAACAGATGAGTTCCACCGTCCCGACCTTTATGCCGCCGCTCTCGAAACTGGGCCCGGTCATTGCCCTGCTCGCCGCCTGCGCATTCTTCGCGTCGCAGAGCGACCGCTTCCTCAGCAGCCAGAATTTTTCCCTGATTTTGCAGCAAGTCATGGTCGTCGGCATCATCGCCATCGGCCAGACCCTGATCATCCTGACCGCCGGCATCGACCTGTCGTGCGGCATGGCGATGGCGCTGGGTTCGGTCATCATGACCAAATTCGCCGTCGACCTCGGCATGAATCCCTATCTCGCGATAGGGTGCGGCATCGCCATTACCGTGCTGATCGGCTTCATCAACGGCGCGCTGGTCACCTCGATCAAGCTGCCGGCGTTTATCGTCACGCTGGGCACGATGAACATCGCCTTCGCCGTCACGCAGTTGTACTCGCAGGCCCAGACCGTCACCGGCCTGCCGGAAGCGATGGGTTTTTTCGGCAACACCTTCCAGCTTGGCCAGGCCACCTTCACCTACGGCACCGTGCTGATGCTGGCAATGTACGTGCTGACCTGGCTGTACCTGCGCGAGACCGCGCCAGGCCGCCACCTCTACGCCGTCGGCAACAATCCGGAGGCCGCGCGCCTGACCGGCATCGCCACCAATAAAGTTTTGCTGGGCGTCTACATGATCGCCGGGATGTGCTACGGCATCGCCGCGCTGATGTCGGTGGCGCGCATGGGCGTGGGCGACCCGCAGGGCGGCCAGACCGACAACCTCGACAGCATCACCGCGGTCGTGCTCGGCGGCACCAGCCTGTTCGGCGGGCGCGGCTCGATCATGGGCACGCTGGTCGGCGTGCTGATCGTCGGCGTGTTCCGCAACGGCCTGACCTTGATGGGCGTGTCCTCGGTGTACCAGATCCTGGTGACGGGCATCCTGGTCATCCTGGCCGTGGCCACCGATCAACTGACACACAAGAAGGGTTGATTCATGAAAAATCATGTGCAGCCGGTATTCCAGGCCCGCGGCCTGGTCAAGCGCTACGGCAGCGTGACCGCCCTGGACGGCACCGATTTTGATTTGCTGCCAGGCGAGATACTCGCCGTAATCGGCGACAACGGCGCCGGCAAGTCCTCGCTGATCAAGGCCCTGTCGGGCGCCCTGGTACCTGATGAGGGCGAGATGCTGCTCGACGGCAAGCCGATCCATCTCAAGTCGCCGATCGACGCCCGCCGCTATGGGATCGAAACCGTGTACCAGGACCTGGCGGTGGCGCCGGCCATGACGATCGCCGAGAACCTGTTCCTCGGCCGCGAACTGCTGCGCAAAGGCATGCTGTCGAGGTTGCTGCGCCTGATCGACAAGAAGAGCATGCTGGCCGAGGCGGAAGCCCATATGCGCGATCTGAAAATCGGCATCCGTTCGATGAAGCAAGCCGTCGGCACCCTGTCGGGCGGCCAGCGCCAGGGCGTGGCCGTGGCACGCAGCACGGCGTTTGCCAAGCACGTCGTGATCCTCGACGAACCAACCGCCGCGCTCGGCGTAAAGGAAGGCAATATGGTATTGGAACTGATACGCAATGTGCGCGACCGCGGCCTGCCGGTGATCTTGATCAGCCACAACATGCCGCATGTGTTCGAAATCGCCGATCGCATCCACGTGCAGCGCCTGGGCAAACGCGTCGCCGTGCTCGACCCGAAACATATCAGCATGTCCGACACCGTGGCCGTGATGACGGGCGCGAAGAGCGCTGCGGAATTTCCGGAGGAAGCCCATGCTTAAGGGAATCGATCCGCTGCTCAGCCCGGAATTGCTGAAGATCCTGTGCGAAATGGGGCATGGCGAGGAAATCGTGCTGGTCGACGCCAACTTCACCAGCCAGACTTTGGGCCAGGGCAAGCCGCTGGTGCGCCTGCCCGGCATCGACCTGCAGCGCGCCAGCGCGGCGCTGCTGTCGGTGTTTCCGCTCGACGCCATGGTCGACCAGCCGGTCTCCTTCATGAAGGTATGCAACACCGCCGACGGCTATCTGTCGGCGCTGCAGCGCACCATGCTCGAGCAGATCGCCGCCACCGGCGCCGCCACGCCGGCGCAATGCGAGGCCGTCGAGCGCTTCGCCTTCTATGAACGCGTCAAAGGCGCCTACGCCATCGTGCAGACCGGCGAAATGCAACCGTACGCCAATTTCCTGTTCAAGAAGGGGGTGATCAGCGATCCGCTGGCACGCTGAGCAACCTGCAAGAAACACATCCCCCGATTCGGACGCACCTGGCAGTATTGGCGCGGGGATGTGCACGCCAGAATAAAATACAAATATAAAGGAGACATCATGTCGTACCACCTTCCGGTTCTCGCCTCCTGTCTTGCCACCCTGCTGGTGGGCTGCAGCAGCGGCAACAACAGCGACAGCGAAGCGCCCCAGTCCAAGTACCTGGAAACCTATCGCCCCCAGCTCTCGTACACCGCCGCCAAAAACTGGCTGAACGATCCCAACGGACTGGTCTACCACGATGGCGAATACCACCTGTTCTACCAGTACAACCCGAACGGCAATACCTGGGGCGACATGTCCTGGGGCCATGCCGTCAGCACCGACCTGCTGCACTGGAACGAGCTGCCCGTCGCCCTGTCGGCCGAAAAAGACGCTGGCGGCAAGCTCACGCAGATGTTCTTCTCCGGCAGCGTGGTGGTGGACACCAACAATACCAGCGGCCTTGGCAGCGCCGGCAAGCCTGCCATGGTGGCCGTCTACACCAGCGTGTACCCGCAAGGAAAAACCCTGGCCAACGGCCAGGTGCTCGCCCCCAATGCCCAGGCCCAGTCGATCGCCTACAGCCTGGACCGGGGACGCACCTGGACCCAGTACGCAGCCAACCCGGTGATTCCCGTGCCACCGGCGCCGTTTGAAAACGAGGGGCAAAATTTCCGCGACCCCAAGGTATTCTGGTATGCACCGGAGCAAAAATGGGTCATGGTGGCCGTGGCCTCGGAGCGGCACCAGGCGCTGCTGTTCTCGTCCAAGAACCTGCGCGAGTGGACCTACATGAGCGCCTTTGGCCCGGCCAACGCGGTCGGCGGCATCTGGGAATGTCCCGACCTGTTCGAGCTGCCCGTCGATGGCGACGCCAGCAAACGTAAATGGGTGATGAACATCAACATCAATCCCGGCTCGGTGGCTGGCGGTTCAGGGGCGCATTATTTTGTGGGGCAATTCGACGGCAAGCAGTTTGTAGCCGACGCCAACAGCGTGATCGACAAGAAGCCCCCTGCGGGCACCGTCTACCAGGACTTCGAAGCGGCCAGCTTCGATGCCACCGGCTGGACCTCGACGGGCGACTTTGTCGGCAAGCCGCCCGTAATCCCCTCGCATGGCGTGGCCGACAACCAGGGCCGCCAGTTGCTCGACACCTACCGGCTGGGCAAGGACGACGCGGCCATGGGCACGCTCACTTCGCCCGCCTTTACCGTCACCAGCAAGTACATCAATCTGATGGTCGGCGGCGGGCGCCATCCGCGCGTGCCCGATGCGGGCGACGGCACGGTCCCTGCGGGAGCCTTGCTGTTTCCGGGCGCCGGTTTTGAAGGCCCGGCCAATGCCACCTACGCCGACCTGGGCTGGACGCCCGCCGGCGACGTGGTGGGGCAAAAGGTTGCCGCCGGCAGCGACGCCGACCGGCAGGCGGCAGCCGGCAAGCTCGGCGCGGGTGTGTTCAATTCCCTCATCGGGGCCGGTGACGTGTCCAAGGGCAGCCTGACGTCGCCCACCTTCACCATCTCCAGGGCCTATATCAACTTCCTTGTCGGCGGCGGCAACCATCCCTACAGCAGTCCCAATCCCACGGCGGTGGTGCTCAAGATTAACGGCAAGGTGGTGCGCAGCGCCACCGGGGCGGACTCCGAACTGAACTGGACAAACTGGGATGTGCGCGAGTTCGCCGGACAGCAGGCCCAGATCGTCATCATCGACGACAACGACGGCGCCTGGGGACACATCGTTGCCGACGTGTTCGAGGCATCGGACCAACCGGCCAAGCCCGTCAGCTATGAAACGACGGTCAACCTGCTGGTTGACGGCCAGGTGGTCAAGAGCGAGACCGGGGCCAATGCCGAAACCCTGAACTGGCGCAACTGGAACGTGGACGCCTACCGGGGCAGGAGCGCACAGATCCAGGTGGTGGACAAGAACACCGGCGGCTGGGGCCATATCCTGGTCGACCATATCGTCTTTTCGGACAGTGCCAAGGAAGAAGCCAACTGGCTCGACTACGGCGCCGACTTTTATGCCGCCGTGACCTGGAACGGCATACCCGATGGCAAGCGCATCGGTCTGGGCTGGATGAGCAACTGGGACTACGCCGGCAACACGCCCACCACCCCATGGCGCAGCGCGCAAACCTTCGCCCGGGAATTCACGCTGCGCACGATCGGCGGCCAGGTGCGGCTGGTGCAGCAGCCGGTGGACAACTTCAGCACACTGCGCAACAAGGCGCTCTACAGCGCCAAGGACCGTACGGTGTCAGCCGGCGTGCAAAAGCTCGATATCGCGCCCGCCCCGGGCCAGGCGCTGGACATCGTGGCCAGGTTCCAGCCCGGCGGTGCCAGCGGTTTTGGCCTGAAGGTGCGCACCGGCACGAATGGCGAAGAAACCGTCATCGGCTATGACGCGGTGGCCGGCGAGGTCTACCTCGACCGCAGCAAATCGGGCGACGCCAGCTTCAACGCCAGCTTTGCCGCCCGCCATACCGCCCCGCTGCCGCTGCGCACCGGCACAGTGGACCTGCGCATCGTGGTCGATACCTCGTCGGTGATGGTCTTTGCGGGCAACGAGGTGGTGTTGACCGACCAGATCTTTCCGCAACCGTCCAGCAATGGTGTCGCGCTGTTCGCCGTGGGCGGCGCGGCAACCCTGAAAGAGCTGACAATATGGCCGTTGAAGTCGATCTGGGCCAACCACTAACGTGCACGGGAGCTCCAGTCATCGGGAGCTCCAAGCCGGGGACAGGCGGGGCGTCGGATCTGTAATAAAATGTCCTTCTTTTACGCCTGTAGAAATCGGACCCGCCCCACCATGTCAGACAGCTTTACCGAAGAAGCGTGCGCGCCGCAAGCGGCCATCGACGATGCGCCATGGCTGCAGCCGCGCGGCTCGAACCAGATGGGCATGAGCCAGTTCAACGAGCGGGTGGTGTTGCAGGCGGTGCGCTTGCACGGCAGCATGCCGAAGGCCGACCTGGCCCGGCTGACCAACCTGAGCACGCAAACGGTTTCCCTGATCATCAACCGCCTGCTTGAGGAGGGCCTGGTCAGCAAGCGCGCGCCGGTGCGCGGCAAGGTCGGCCAGCCGTCGGTGCCGATCATGCTCAATCCGGACGGCGCCTTCTCGATCGGCATCAAGATCGGCCGGCGCAGCCTCGACGTATTGCTGGTCGATTTTGTCGGCAAGACGCGCGAGCGCCTGTCGTGGCCCTATCCCTTTCCCGTCGCCGACACCGTGTTCGGCCAGATCGAGTCGGCGCTGCACAGCATGGCCGGGCTGCTGGGACCGAAGTTGCTGCCGCGCCTGTGCGGCATCGGCATCGCCGCGCCGCTGGGCCTGGGCGGCTGGCAGAATCTGCTCGAGATGGCGCCAGAGCAAGCCAACGAGTGGGACCGCATCGATATCCGCCAGCGCGTGCAGGCGATGACGGCATTGCCGGTCGAGTTCGCCAAAGACACGTCCGCCGCCTGCGTCGCCGAACTGGTGCTCGGGCGCGGGCGCAGCATCAAGAATTTCTTGTACGTATTCGTCGACATCTTCATCGGCGGCGGCCTGGTCATCAACAGCCATTTGCACGGCGGCCTGCACGGCAACGCCGGCGCGGTCGGCTCGTTGCCGCTCGGCATGGCCACGGCCGGCGCAAAAAACCCGCCGGGCCAGTTGCTGGGCGACGCCTCTCTGTTCAATCTCGAGCAATTGTTCACCCTGGCCGGGCTGGACCCGGCGGCCGCCCACGACGGGCGCGCGCTGCAGGAACCGTTCGTCACGCACACCGCAGCCTGGCTCGACGACGCGGCGCGGGCCATTGCGCTGAGCATCAACAGCGCCACCTGCCTGCTCGACCTGGAAGGGGTGATTATCGACGGCTCCTTCGACCGCGGCCTGCTCGATCAGTTGCTGGCCCAGGTCGAGCGCGCGCTGGAATGCTATAGCTGGGAGGGCATCGCCCGACCACAGGTGCTCGGCGGCACCGTCGGCTCCGACGCGCGCGCCGTCGGCGGCGCCTTCCTGCCCCTGTATGCGCATTTCGCGCCGGACCGCGACCTGTTCCTCAAGTAAAGGTTCTGACGCGCCTAAAAAAAACTCCGGCGATAGATATTGATATCCTTGCCAACGATGGGCTGGCGCGAAAAACGTTCGAAGCGCAGACCGAGCTTGTTGATCAGATTGATCGACGGCTGGTTCTGCGGCGACACCAGGCCATACACCGCAGGCAGGTCCAGCACGTCGCGCGCGTGGCGCAGCACGCCGGACGCAGCTTCCCACGCCAGGCCCTGGCCACAGTAAGCGGGCAGCAGCGCGTAGCCGATATCGGGCGCCGGCATGGTGGCGCGCTTGATCAGGCCGCACATGCCGATCGGGACATTGTCAGCGCGGTGGTCGACGATATAGAAGGAGTAGCCCAGCTCCTTCTGCTGCGCGATGGGCCCCGTTTCCAGCGCCGCGCGCGCCGCGCCCAGGGTGTGGATATTGCGGTCGCCGATGGTGGCCAGCCAGGTCGGTTCATTGACCAGCTGCAGGAAGAACAGTGCATCGCCGACGCTGGCGGTACGCAGGCGCAAACGCGGCGTCTCGATCACCGTCACGCTGTGGCTCATTCGGGCCACTGCATCGGATCGCTGAGCAGCTGGTGCATCACATACGCGTCGACATAGCCGAGCTGCGCATGGCGGTACGCCATCGGCAAGGTGCCCACCACCGTGAAACCGAGCTTTTTCCACAGGGTGACGGCGGCCAGGTTGGTGCTGACGACAAAGTTGAACTGCATCGCCAGGTAGCCGGCGCGGCGCGCCTCGTGCAGGCAGTGCACGCCCAGCATGCGGCCCACGCCGACGCCCTGCGCAGCCGGGTCGACCATGAACGAGGCATTGGCCACATGGGCGCCGTGGCCCACCTGGTTCGGGATCAGCTTGTACATGCCCAGCAGGCGCTCGTCGCCCATGGCGGCGACAAAGCTCTGCACGCCTTGACCGAACCAGTAGTCGTGGCAGGTTTCACGCGTGGTATCGGCGTCGAAGGGATAGCTGTCGCCGTTGGCCACCAGCGTGTGGAAAATGCTCCACATGGCCTCGAAGTCAGCTTTGGTGGCCGGACGGATGTCGATTTCTTTCAAGATAATGCTCCCCAGGGCGAGTGATGGACGATTGTATCAGCGACCCAGGCGGAAGTTGACGCTATCTGGGCGGCCCGGCAGCTGCAGGCGGGCGCCGGCGCGCGGCGACTCGCTGACCACCCGGCCACGGCGCAGCACCAGCCGGCGCGCCGCGCGCAGGCGCAAGGCTTCCACGGTGGAGCCGCAATCGAGGATCACCAGGTCGGCGTGGCAACCGGGGGCGATGCCGTAGCCGTCCAGGCCCAGGATGGCGGCCGGCGTTTCGGTGACGGCCAGGAAGCAGTCGTGCATCGCCTGCTGCCCCGTCATCTGCGCCACGTGCAGGCCCATGTGCGCCACTTCCAGCATGTCGCCCGAACCCAGGCTGTACCACGGATCCATCACGCAGTCGTGGCCGAACGCGACCGGGATGCCGGCGGCCAGCATTTCGGGCACGCGCGTCATGCCGCGCCGTTTCGGATAGGTATCGTGCCGCCCCTGCAGGGTGATGTTGATGAGCGGGTTGGCAATCGCCGCCACGCCCGCCTCGCGGATCAAAGGCAGCAGCTTGCTGACATAATAATTGTCCATCGAATGCATGGAGGTCAGGTGCGAACCGGTCACCCTGCCCTGCATGCCCAGACGCTGTGCATGAAACGCCAGCGTTTCGATATGGCGCGACATGGGATCGTCCGATTCGTCGCAATGCATGTCGACCATCAGTCCCTGCTCGCAGGCGAACTCGCACAGCAGGCGCACGGACTCGGCGCCGTCCGCCATGGTGCGCTCGAAATGCGGGATGCCGCCCACCACATCGACGCCCATGGCAATCGCGCGTTTCAGGTTGTCGAACGCGCCCGCGCTGCGCAGGATGCCGTCCTGCGGAAACGCCACCAACTGCAAATCGAGATACGGCGCGACCTGGCGCTTGACGTCGAGCAGCGCTTCGACCGCCAGCAGGCGCGGATCGCAGATATCGACGTGCGTGCGGATGGCCAGCAGGCCGCGCGCCACGGCCCAGTCGCAGTACTGCAGCGCACGCTCGACCAGCGCCTGCTGGGTCAGGTCCGGTTTCAGCTCGCCCCACAGGGCGATTCCTTCCAGCAAGGTGCCGGACGCGTTGACGCGCGGCAGGCCATAGCTGAGCGTGGCGTCCATATGGAAGTGGGCGTCGACAAACGGCGGCGTGACCAGGTCGCCTTCGGCGTCGATCTCCCGCGCGCCCTGCACCGGCAAGGAATGGCCGACGGCGGCAATGCGGCCCTGGGCTATGGCGATATCGATGGACTGGCGCCCATCGGGCAAGCTGGCGTTGCGAATGACAAGGTCCATGGTTTTCCTGGCAAGAGAGTCGAAGCGGAGATAAAAATGTTGCACTGCACGAATATAAAGTAAAACTGCATCTGGAACATAACGTTACAACAAGCATTTTGCGCCGTCACAAATACGCTGCAAAAAGCAATCGGCCAAGAAATCCGGCGGCTGCACGAGCACAGCACGATTCGAAATAGCTTTCAACCAACACGATTCGCCGCTAGAATATTCATATTGCGTTGCATCAAAATACTTGTCAATGACGCTGACACGACTGATATTTCCACAAAACGCGGCCAGGACAGGTATCGCGGCAAGCGTTTTGCCAGCATTTTAATCCGCACCAAGGAGTAAACATGTTTCCGCTTCCACAACAACTTTCCGATGCGGCCAAATCGCAATGGGAATCGCAGCTGGACATCTTTCATGCGCTGAGCAATAAAGTATTCGACAGCACCGACAGGATCATCGCCCTGAACCTCGACACCGGCAAGGCAGCCCTGGCCAGGAGCACCGAGACGGCGCAGCAGTTGCTGGCCACGCAGGACGCGCGCGACTTCCTCACTTACAGCACCAGCCAGGCCCAGCCTGCTATCGAAAGCATACTCGCGTATAGCCGCCAGCTGTTCGGTATTGCGTCCAGCACGCAGGCCGAACTGCTGGCTGCGGCCAAGGCCAGGCTCGATGCCGGCGCACCGGCGGCGGCACCAGCAGCCCAAGCGGCCAGCGCGCCGGTCCAGGTGGAAGCCATCGTCGACGTTCCTGCCGCTGCACCTGCTGCACCTGCTGCCGCTGCCGCCTCTGCCCCTGAGCCAGAGCCAGAGCCCGAGCCCGAACCGGCCGCGCCTGCCGCCGCCGCCACGCTGGCGCCCGTCGCCGAACCAGAGCCCGCAGCACCGGCACCGCTGCCATTGGCCGCCACCTTGCCGATCGCCGCCTCGGCGCCGGTCGAGCTCGAAGCTGACATCAAGCCGGTCGTGCAGGCCGCAGTCAAGGCCTCCCCGGCCAGCAAGCAAAACGGCCCCAGCACCGCCAGCAAGGCCGTGGGCAAGCCGGCTTCGCGCGGCAAGCGCAAATAAGCCGGCGGCAGTTCCGCCGCACTGAACCACAACGGGCTGCGGCCCGTTTTTTGCGCGCTTTCCACACGCTTGCCTTGCTGGCGTGAGCAGCGCCTTTTCCCGCCTTGTTGTATCCTGTGCGTACTTTTCGTCCGCGCGCCCCTTCCGTCCGCCCCGCGACACCCCGCTAACAAACACTACAAGGTAACCATGAGTTTATCGAGGCTTATCGCCGGCTTCGTGCGCCAGCATTGGCCGGCCTACGCCACCGCCGCCGTCATGCTCACCGGCGTGGCCGCCCTGACCGTCTGGATTCCGCGCCGCGTCGGCGCCATCATCGATGCGCTGGCGGCCCACCGGATGAGCGCATCACAGTTATGGATCGAGCTGCTGACCCTGCTCGCCGTCGGCGTCGCCATCTATTTCCTGCGCGTCGGCTGGCGCATCACGCTGTTCAAGGCTGCCTACCAGCTGGGCGTGATGCTGCGCACGCGCTTCTATACGCGCATGTCGCAGCAGGGCGCCTCGTTCTACCAGGGCCAGCGCACGGGCGACCTGATGGCGCTGGCCACCAATGATATCGACGCGATCGAAATGGCGGCCGGCGAAGCGATGCTGGCCGGCTTTGACGGCACCCTCACCCTGTTGATGGTGCTGGGCATCATGCTGCTGGGCGTGGACTGGCGCCTGGCCTGCATCGCCCTGCTGCCGTTTCCGCTGATGGGCTTGGCCTTCTGGCGCATTTCCAGCCATATCCATACGGCTTCGACCGATTCGCTGAAACGCTTTTCGGCGCTGAACGACCATGTGCAGGAATCCGTGTCGGGCGTGCGTACCCTGCGCGCGCTGGGCCTGGAACAGCGCAGCAGCGCGCAGTTTTCCACCCTGGCCGGCCACGCGGCCGATGCCAGCCTGACGGCGCAGCGCTGGGAAGCGGCGTACGAGCCGGCCGTCGGCCTGACGCTGACGGCCGCCACCGCGCTGACGCTGGGCCTGGGCGGCTACCTGGTGTGGCACGACCAGCTGACGATCGGCGCGCTGACCAGCTTTTCCATGTACCTGGGCCAACTGATCTGGCCGATGTTTGCCGCCGGCTGGGTGCTGTCCCTGATCGAACGGGGCCGCGCCGCCTGGCAGCGCCTGCAGCCGATGCTGGACGCGCCGCTGGCCATCGATGACCATGGCAGCATTGCCGAAGTCGCGCCCGGGCCGCTCACGCTGGAACATGTCGGCTACGCCTATGCCGGGCAGTCCACGCCGGCGCTGGCCGATATTACCCTGCGTTTGGCACCGGGCCAGACCGTGGGGCTGGTCGGCCCGACCGGCAGCGGCAAGTCGACCCTGCTGCGCGTGCTGCTGCGCCAGGTCACGCCACAAGGCGGCAGCGCCACCTGGAGCGGCCAGCCGCTGGACGCATACACCCTGCATGCGCTGCGCGCGGCGATCAGCTGGGTGCCGCAGGAGTCGTTTTTATTTTCCGCCACGATCGCCGACAATATCGCGCTGGCCCGCCCCGGCGCCACCCGCGCGGAAGTGGAACAGGCGGCGCAGCTGGCCGATATCCACGCCGATATCCTGCAGTTCCCCGATGGCTATGAAACCCATGTGGGCGAAAAAGGCATTACCCTGTCCGGCGGCCAGCGCCAGCGCGTGGCAATTGCCAGGGCCCTGCTGGCCGACAACGGCCTGCTGCTGCTCGATGATGCGCTGTCGGCTGTCGATACGGGCACCGAGACGCGCATCCTGCAGCACCTGGAACAGCTGCGCCAGCGCCGTCCCGAGCGCAGCGCCATTATCGCCAGCCACCGCCTGAGCGCCGTCGTCAACGCCGACCAGATCGTGGTACTGCGCGATGGCCGCATCACGGAAGCGGGCAACCACGAACAACTGCTGCAACTCGATGGCTGGTACGCCAGCCAGTGGCGTTATCAACAACTGGAGGCCAGCCTTGACGCCAACTGACACCGCGCAAGCGGATAGCACCGAACACACCGTGCGCCGCCAGGCGCGGCAGGCGATCGCCCTGCTGCGCCGCGCCGCCGCACCCGACCTGCGCCACCTGTACTGGGCCACCTTCTGGCTGATTATCGCCGCCGCGCTGGAAGTGACGGGGCCGATCCTGGGCAAGGCGCTGATCGACCAGCATCTGCTGCCGCGCAATCTGGACTGGACGCGCATGTCGCTGCTGCTGGGCGGCTGCCTGCTGACGGGCTGGGTCGCTTCCGGCCTGCGCTACCTGCAACTGGTGCGCTTGTCCGGGCTGGCCATGCGCTCGGTGCAGCGCCTGCGCGAAACCGTTTACCAGCACGTGTTGCGCCTGCCGATGGCGTTCTTCGACCGCGCCATCACGGGCCAGCTGGTCAGCCGCGTCACCAACGATACCGAAGCGGTCAAGTCGCTGTACGTGCAGGTGCTGTTCGTGATCCTCGACAGCTCGATCGTGCTGATCGGCACCATGGCCGCCATGGCCTTCCTCGACTGGCGATTGATGCTGATCGTGCTGGCGCTGCTGCCGGCCGTGCTGGTGATCGTGTTTCTGTACCAGCGCTGGAGCGCGCCGGCCGTCACGCGCGCGCGCGCGCTGCGCAGCGAGATCAACGGCCAGGTAGCCGAATCGATCGGCGGCATGAGCGTGCTGCAGGCGAACAATGCCGAGCGCCGCTTCGGCCAGCGCTTCAAGGGCATCAACGAAGAGCACTACACGGCACGCATGCATGAGCTGCGCGCCAATGCCTGGCTGCTGCGCCCGGCGCTCGACATGCTCAATATCGTGCTGCTGGCGGTGGTGATTTTCAGCTTCGGCCGGCGCGAAATGGGCGCCGTCGAAGTGGGCGTGCTGTATGCGTTCATCAGCTATATCGCGCGCGTGATCGAGCCGCTGATCCAGATCACCATGCAGTTCAGCCAGCTGCAGCAGTCGGTGGTGGCCACCGCGCGCGTCTCGGCCCTGCTGGACGAGTCCCAGGCGCTCGAACATGCGCCGGGCAAGGCGGCCGGCAGCACGCGCGATAGTGCAGTCCCTGCCGGCACGCCGGCGGTGGCCATCGAGCACCTGACGTTTGCATATGTCGAGAACCAGCCGGTGCTGCACGATCTGTCGCTCACCATCCCGCAAGGGGCGTTCTTCGGCATCGTCGGCCATACCGGCAGCGGCAAGTCGACGCTGCTGTCGCTGCTGCTGCGTTTTTATCCCGTGGCGCAGGGGCGCATCGCCATCAACGGCATGCCCCTGGACGGCATCGACAACGAGCAGTTCCGCGCCGACGTGGGGCTGGTGCCGCAGGACCCGTTCCTGCTGGCCGCCTCCGCGCGTGAAAATATCGACATGGGCCGCGGCTATACGCAGGCGCAGATCGAGGCGGCCGCGCGCGCCGCGCATGCGCATGACTTTATCGCCGCGCTCGAACATGGCTACGATACGCCGCTGGGCGAAGGCGGCTCGCGTCTGTCGTCAGGCCAGAAGCAGCTGATCGCGATTGCCCGCGCACTGGCCGGCCAGCCGCGCATTTTGCTGCTCGACGAGGCGACTTCGCGTATCGACAGCCAGACCGAGCAGATCGTGCAGCTGGCGCTGAACGAATTGCGCGGCAAGGTGACCATCATCGCCATCGCGCACAGGCTGTCGACGATCCGCGACGCCGACACCATCATCGTGCTCAACCATGGCCGCATCACGGAAGCGGGGCCGCACGAGCAACTGATGCAGGTGGAAGGCGGCTTGTACCAGCGACTTTATCTTCTGCAACAATTAGCACAGTAAGCATTTCTCTGTCGATAGCGGAAGTGTGCACTTCGGAAAAAATCTGCACACGCCATGAAATTTCTTGTTTGCAACAGAATATAATCGGTTGCAAGCATGGGGCAGACGCAGGGGCAGCGCAGTGGCGGGTACATACAGGTGGGCAGCATGGCAAGGCGGTCGGCGCGCAGCACAGTGGCTGCTGGCGCTGGGCTGCCTGTTGCCCGCGCTTGCCGAGGCTTCTTCCGATTTGCAGCAGCGCCTGGAAGCCGTGCGCGAGGACGGCCGCTTCGTGCCCGACCGCGCGCTGCAGCGCCTGAAAGAGATCGAAACCGAAGCGCTCGGCGCGGCCCTGCCGCTGCGCGCCGAATTCATGACCCAGCTCAGCAACGCACACATGCGCCTGGGGCAGAACGATATCGCACTGCAGCTGGCCGAAGACCTGATCGCCTACGCCCATCAGCACCACAGCGACGTGGCGCTGGCCAAGGGTGTGCTCAACAAGGCCTATATCAGCTTTGCGCTGAATGAACCGCACACTTCCCACCTGCTGGCGTTCGAGGCGGAAAAGATCGCCAACCGCACCCAGGACCTGCCGGTGCGCGTGCAGGCCACCATCAGCGCCGGCCAGTCGTGGGCCGAGGAAGGCAACTTTCCTGCGGCGCTGGGCAAGCTGCAGGCGGCCGTCGAGATGGCGCGCCTGGGCAGCTCGCAGACCGACCTGGCGGCGGCGCTGAACGCCCTGACCCTGCTCCACACGCAGATGCGCGACTACGACAAGGGTTTCAAGGTGCTCGGCGAATTGCTGGCGGTGGCCGGCAAGCTGGAGTCGCCGGGCCGCCTGGCGCAGGCCAGGAACACGGAATACGGGCTGGCGCTGGACGCCAGCCAGCCGCGCCGCGGCCAGCGCGCACTGCTCGAAGCGCTGGCCCTGGAGCGCCAGCTGGGCGCCCGCGCCATGATCGCGCCCACGCTGGTCAACCTGTCGGACAGTTATCTGAAGCAGGGCGACTTCCACAGCGCGCTGCGCCATGCCAACGAAGCCATCAAGGCCGCGCGCGTCATCAGCAACGACCAGGTGGAAGCGACGGCGCGCCTCAATATCGGCCAGGCCCTGATCGGCCTGGGCCGCCACGAGGAAGGCAAGCTGAGCGTGGAAACAGGTCTTGCCTATTACGAGCAGATGAACAACTTGCCGGACATGCAGGCGGTGCTGCTCGAATATGGCGTGGCGCTGGAAAAAGCCGGCGACATGAAAGCCGCAGTAACGGCCTATCACCGCGAACGCAAGATTTCCAACCTGCTGTTCCAGAAGCAGCGGCAAAAAGCCGTGTACGAGCTGCAGGAAAAATACGAGACGGAAAAGAAACAGCGCCAGATTGAACTGCTGAGCCGTGAAAACCAGGTCAAGAGCGCCGAACTGGACAACCGCCGCCTGCAGCAGCGCGTCTGGTGGCTGCTGGCGCTGGTGATGGCGCTGGCGGCCATCATCGTCGGCCTGCTGTACCGCAAGGTGCGCCACGCCAACGTGCAGCTGAAGGAAAAAAACCTGGAACTGGCGCACCAGAGTTCGCGCGATCCGCTGACCAGCCTGTATAACCGCCGCCACTTCCAGGAATTCATGCGCCGCTATTCCGGCACGCTGCCGCCCACCCTGCCGGCCGGCCTGCCAGCGGACGGCGACATGGTGGGCGCGCTGTTCCTGCTCGACGTCGATCATTTCAAGCTGATCAATGATCAATACGGCCATGCCGCCGGCGACCTGGTGCTTACCACCATTGCCACCACCCTGCACGATGTACTGCGTGAAACGGACATGATCGTGCGCTGGGGTGGCGAAGAATTCCTGGCCTTTTTGCCGGCCGTCACGCGCGGCAGCCTGGACGATATCGCCAGGCGCGTGCTCGACGGCGTGGCCGCGCAGCGCGTCAGCTACCAGGACCAGGCCATCCGTGTGCACGTCTCGATCGGCTTTGCGCCCTACCCGCTGGCGCCGCTGGGCCAGCCGCTGTCATGGGAGCGCAGCGTCAACCTGGTCGACATGGCCTTGTACCTGGCCAAGGCGCACGGACGCAACCGCGCGTATGGCGTGCGCGGTTTTCACGGCATGGAAGGCACGACGCTGGAAGCGGTGGAGCAGGACCTGGAGCGCGCCTGGCGCGACGGCTTTGTGGAATTGCACGTGGTGCAGGGGCCGCATGAGGGCTTGCCGCGCGCGGCTGCCTGAACAGCACACGTAAAAATGGCCGGCAAGCCGGCCATTGTCTCGATCGATGCTTGACGCTCAGTTTTTTGCCGATTCTTGCATCTTCTCGCCGGCGCGTTCCACTTTCTTGCCGACCGCATCGGCCGCTTCGTTCATTTTCTGGCTGGCGTCGGCGCCGACCTGGTCCATCTTGGCGCTCGTATTGGCAGCAGCCTGGTCCATCTTGGCGTCCGCATTCGCGGCAGCAGCCTTGATGTCGGCCTCGGCCTTGGCGGCGGTAGCGTCGATTTGCGCGCCTGCCGTCTCGGCTGGTCCCTTGGTCGACATGTCATCCTTTTTCTGGCAGGCGGCCAGCGCTACCACCATCATGCCGGTGGCACACAGAGTCATCAGGTGTTTGCTTGGTTTCATTATCAGTCCCTTTCCTTGTTATTAAAATCAACAGATCAGGCTGCAATATACACCCGGCGATTTTTTTCCAGCGTACGCCAACGCACATAAGAATCGGCATTTTGACAGCAGTTTGTAAGCAATGGTTTCAACCTTGCAGGCTCGCTCAGCGCGGGGTTTCGCCGTCCAGCAGCGCGCTTTCCAGCAGTTGCGACAGCGACCCGCGCAGCGCTTTCACACGCGCCGCCAGTTCGGGCCGCTTGTAGCGTTCCGCAGCCACCAGGCGCTTTTCCACGCATGCATGATCGCGCCTGGCCAGGCAGGCATCGGCGGCATCGAGTTCACGGCTGGCCTGCGCCACCTTGATGCGGGCATCGAGTTCCATCGTATCGGCATCCTCGCCCCAGCGCTTGACATACGCCGCCAGACGCGTGGCCGCCTGCTCGGGCTTGCCCGCATCAAACGCCTGGCCGCT